>CAYLPM010000619.1:0-4738 GCA_964385525.1 uncultured Gemmatimonadaceae bacterium | reverse complement strand
GCGGGCCTGGGCCTCGACCGCCGGTGCGAGCGTGATCGCGCAGGCGACGATGACGGCGAGTGTGATGAGCGGACGGCGGCGCCGGCGGGCGGGGAGAGGCATGGAGTGCTCTCTGAAGTCGGAGTCCAGAATGTAACCTCGGGCGGCGGCCACGTCTCGGGTTCCGGGGTCGTCGGGTTCCGACTGGCGAGTGTCCACGATCACGAACCCGTTCAGCCCAGGGATGCGCATTCGGATCAGGCGGAAGCTCCGCTCTTCCTGAATGCCCGTCGATACGCCAGAGGGCTCGTCCGCAGCTCCCTCCGGAAGTGCACGCGCAGCGAGACGGCCGACCCGAAGCCGCACGCACCGGCGATCGTCTCCACATGCCGGTCGGTCTGCTCGAGAAGCTGCTGCGCGGCGAGGATGCGCTGCCGCAGCAGCCACTGGAGCGGCGAGGTCCCGGTCTCCACGCGGAACCGGCGCGCGAAGGTACGCAATGACATGTGCGCGTGCGCGGCCATGCCGGCGACGGTGATCGGCTCACCCAGTCGCTCCAGGATCCAGCCACGTGTCGGCTCGAGCCGCTGTCCCGTGGGCTCCGCCACCGGTTGCGCGACGAACTGCGCCTGTCCTCCGCTCCGGTGCGGCGCGACGACCAGGCGTCGCGCGATCGCGTTCGCGACGGCCGCGCCGTGGTCGCTCCGCACGACGTGCAGACAGAGATCGAGTCCGGCTGCAATCCCGGCCGAGGTCAGCACGCTCCCCTCGTCGATGTAGAGGACATCGGGGTCGAGCACGACGCGCGGAAACCGCGCGACGAATGCCGGCGCGTCGAGCCAGTGCGTCGTCGCCCGGCGCCCATCGAGCAGACCGGCTTGGGCGAGCACGAACGCCCCCGTGCAGATCGAGACAATGCGCGCCCCGCGCGCGTGCGCCTCCACGAGTGCCCGGATGACACCTCGCGCGATCGGCAGCGAGATGTCATCGATGCCGGGGACCACGATCGTGCGCGCGCGCCGCAGCGCCTCGAGCCCGTGCTCGACGTCGATCGAGAACCCGCCCGAGGTCGTCACGCGGCCCCGTCGCGCAGCACACACGGTCATCGCGTAGCGCCGGGCGCCCAGATCGGGACGGGGGTACCCGAACACCTGAATGGGGACGCCGAGGTCGAACGGGACGACGGACGGCAGGACGAGGACGGCGACGGGGTGCGGCCGGGCGCGGGGTGCCATGGCCGGAATCTATCGGATGGCGGCAGATTGGCCACTCGCGCGATGCGGGTCCGCATCGCACTCTCCAGTCGTTCGCCGTCTTGCAGCACGATCCGCACGTAATCCCGCGTCTCCGCTGTCCTCAACCCGTGACCCGTCCAATGAGGAGCTCGCAAATGCATCTCGCCCGTCCGGCTCTCGCCCACGCCGCCGCCGCGCTCCTGTGCGCCATTCCGGCGTCGACGCTCGCGGCGCAGAGCCGCGGCCCCGCCGCCGGAGCGCCGCAGGTGAACGACTCCGTCATCGTCTCGAGCGCGTGGCTCGCGTCGAGGATGGGTGATCCGAATCTCGTCGTGATCCAGGTCGTGCACGATCAGTCGTACGGCGCGGGCCACATTCCCGGCGCGCGCGAGCTCTCCTACACGGACATCGTCGTGCGCCGCGACAGCCTCGGTTGGGAGCTGCCGCCGCCCGATCGGCTGCAGGACACCTTCGAGCGGCTCGGCGTCTCCGACGACTCGCGCGTCATCGTCTACGGCGATGACGCC
Organism: uncultured Gemmatimonadaceae bacterium; assembly: GCA_964385525.1. Lineage (GTDB taxonomy): Bacteria > Gemmatimonadota > Gemmatimonadetes > Gemmatimonadales > Gemmatimonadaceae > DATKCV01. The sequence continues at coordinate 2,997 of CAYLPM010000619.1, read as the reverse complement.
CCCATGAACGCGCGGGTGCTGTTCACGCTCGACTACCTCGGCCACTCGCGCTGGGCGATGCTCGATGGGGGACTCGCGCAGTGGCGCGCCGAAGGGCGGCCGGTCACGCTCGATGTGCCGCAGGTCGAGCGAGGGCGGCTGACCACGGCGCTGCGTCCGTCGATCGTGGCTACGGCGGATGAGATCGTGGCGGGTCTCGGCAAACCCGGCGTCGCGCTGATCGACACGCGCACCGACGGCGAGTACCTCGGCACCGCAGGCCGTCGCGGGATGCCGAGCGCGGGGCACCTCGAGGGGGCGCGGCAACTGGAGTGGCAGTGGCTCGTTCGTGAAGGGAACGCGTCGCTGCTCCGGGACCGGGCCGAGCTGCAGCGTCTCTACGCCGAGCGCGTGCGTCCGGGCGACGCCGTGATCACCTACTGCTGGGTGGGATTCCGCGCGAGCGCCACGTGGCTGGTCGCGAGGCACCTCGGGTACTCGGCGAAGCTGTACGACGGGTCCTACCAGGACTGGATGCAGCGCGATCTGCCGGTGAAGGCGGGCAGGGAGCCGTAGGGCTCCCTCAACGCGCCGGGGAGAGAGCGGATCGGCGTCGATGCCCGCCCGCCGCCGCGGTGGAATCGGAGTAGCGCGGCCGCCCGCGCTACTCCGCACGGCCTCACGCGATCGTCCGCAGGTACTCGTCCAGCCGGTCGTAGCTCATCGACCAGCCATCCTTCATGCCGGTGGCGACCGCCTTGTCGCGGGCATCCATCGACGCGAACAGCACCGTGGTCGTGATGGTCGTCCGGCCGTTCGCCCCGGTCAGCACCAGCGTGTTGAGCGACTCGGGCCACTCGCCGCCCCACGCCTCGGTGTTCACGAGCCGCTCGGGCGGCACGATCTCCCTGTACACGCCGCGCATGTCGAACTCCTTGCCGTCCGACTCCTGTCGCCACACCCAGTGCCAGCTCCCGCCGGGCCGCAGGTCGATCTCGCACACGGGCATCGTCCAGCCATCCGGGCCGAGCATCCACTGCGACACGTGCTCGGGAACCGTGTGGCACGCCCAGACGAGGTCGCGCGGCGCGTCGACGACGCGCACCGCGATGATCTCGCGATCCGAGGGCATGGTGAACGTCGTCCTGCCGACCTTAGTCGTTGCGCTTGCCGTGGCCATGGTCTTTCTCCCGTGATTGGAGGTGGTCGAGGTACTCGTCGAGCCGGTCGTAGCTCGCATCCCAGAATCTCCGGTAGTGATCCGTCCACTCGGCGACCGCCTTGAGCGGAGCCGGCTCGAGCGTTCGGGGCCGCCACTGCGCTTGGCGCCCGCGCGAGATGAGCCCGGCCCGCTCGAGCACGCGGAGGTGCTTGGAGACGGCGGGACCGCTCATCCGGAACGGAGCGGAGAGCTCCTTCACGGAGGCCGGTCCGGTCGCCAGCCGTGCGAGGATCGCTCGGCGGGTGGGGTCGGCGAGGGCCGAGAACGTGGCGCTGAGGGGATCGGATGGCATGTGACTCAAACCGACTGGTTAGATAACTAGTCGGTTAGGTACAATGCCGCGGCGCTCCTGTCAAGCGCCGTGCCGCCGGCGCGGCAGGCGACGCCACCGGGCTGATCAGCTGCCTTCAGCGGGGAGCGGCTCCGTCGGAAATCCGCGCCGGCTGCTCCACGCGTGGCAGGCGGATCGTGAAGGTCGTGCCGTCCGCATCCGAGGAGTCCACATCGATGCGTCCGTCGTGCGCGCTCACGACCCGTTCGGCGATGTAGAGTCCCAGGCCGAGGCTTCCCGTGGGGCCGCTGGCCTCGGCCGTCCGGGGTGACTTCCGTGTCTTCATCGGGTTGAAGATCCCGTCGAGCTGCTCCGGTGCGATTGAAACCCCGCGATTGTGAACCGCGATCTCGACCTCCTCTTCCTTTCCGCGGACCTCCACGGTGACGGCGGTGCCGGTGACGCCATGCTGCACGGCGTTGCCGATCAGATTGCCCACCGCCTGGCTGATCCGCGCCGAATCCCAGCTCCCGTCCAGATCGCCGGCGGTGTCGACTCGGACGGGATGATCCGGATGTGCCGCCGCGATCTCGCTGCCGACGTCGCGGACGATCTTGCCGAGGTCCATCTGCTCGCGCACGATCGGGATGCCTCCCCCCAGGCGACTGCGCGTGAAGTCCAGCAGCTCCCCGACCATGTCCACCGTGCGACGGGAACTGCTGGAGATGCGCTTGACGAGCGTCAGGTGAGGTTCCTCCAGCTCGCCGATGTCCAGCATGAACTTCGCCGAGGTGTAGATGGCCCCCAGCGGAAGTCGCAGGTCGTGTCCCAGGATCGCGAGGAAGGTCTCCTTCGCCTGCTCGATGCCCTCATCGTAACGCGTGATCGACTCGGCCAGCGCCTGGTCGATGGCCTCGTTGAATCGCGTCAGGTCCTCTATGTCCGCGGGCACCAGCTCGCCCCTCGCCCTGGTCCACAGCCGGATCACGCTGGCGCGCAGCGCGCGGTACTCGGCGACCATCTGATCCACGGTGAACCCGCTCACGGCGCGCCCCGCCCCGTGCTCCTCTGCCGCGGTCGGGGTTGTATCGTCGTCGGGCGCCTGCCCCTTCGACTTCTCGGACTGCGCGTGCCGGCTCTGCGGTGTCGCGAGGTCGGTAGCGATCACCGTGAGCATCTGACCCGCGTGGTCGCGCAAGGCCGCGATGTTCATCGTGCCGCTGGCCGGCGCGCAGGTTCGCGCGAAGGACTCCCACTCCGCCAGAATCGGCTCCCGGTTGGCAAGGATGAAGTCCGCGAGCCGCACTACGCCCTTTTCCGTTTCGACAGTTTTCTCCGGAGTCATGCCCGTTGTACCGCAATCGGCGTGCGGGGAGCTACCTGCCGCCGATATTCAATCAAATGGTTGACAAATACCGCTGGCTGTAGAATATTCAACCTTATGGCTGAACAAACTGCGGTTCCGCTCGACATGGTCTTCCGGGCGATCGCGGATCCGACCCGCCGCGCGATGCTGCGCCGCCTC
>CAYLPM010000618.1:0-11256 GCA_964385525.1 uncultured Gemmatimonadaceae bacterium | reverse complement strand
TCGCGACGTCGAGTCGCTGCGCGCCGCGGGCGGGGGGGCGGGCGGCTTAATCGTCGCGGCGGGGGACCATGCCGCGGCATCGCTCGCCAGGGGGGGCGACGACCGCTCGGGGGAGCGAATCGGACCCTATCGGCTCGTGCGCGAGCTCGGTCGCGGCGGCATGGGTGCCGTGTATCTCGCCGAGCGTGCGGATGACGAATTCGAGGGCCAGGTCGCGATCAAGCTGGTACTGGGCGATCGGCACAGTCCGCAGCTGCTCCGCCGCTTCCGCGCCGAGCGGCAGATCCTGGCGCGGTTGGATCACCCGAACATCGCACGGCTGCTCGATGCGGGCTCCACCGCCGGCGGCACACCGTACGTCATCATGGAGTACGTGGATGGCGAGCGGATCGACGCCCATTGCGCGCGGTATTCGCTCTCGACGGCGCAGCGTCTCGCGCTGTTCCGGACCGTCTGTGACGCGGTGCAGTACGCGCACCGGCATCTGATCGTGCATCGCGACCTCAAGCCATCCAACATTCTCGTCGCGCGGGATGGCACGGTGAAGCTGCTCGACTTCGGAATCGCGAAGCTTCTCGAGCGCGGCGAGACCGATGCCGAGGACGCGACGCAGACCGGTGTCCGCTTGCTGACGCCGACGTACGCCAGCCCTGAGCAGGTTCGCGGCGAGCCGATCACGACGGCGAGCGACGTCTATTCGCTCGGCGTGGTGCTCTACGAGATGCTGACGGGCGCACTTCCGTATCGTCTCCCGAGCGGTTCGGCGCACGACGTCGAGCGGGTCATCACCCAGGAGGAGCCGGCGCGGCCGAGCGTGAGCGCGGCGCCGCGGCTGCGGCGCGAGCTGCGCGGCGATCTCGACACGATCGTCCTGATGGCGCTGCGCAAGGAGCCGGAGCGTCGGTATGCCTCGGCCGGCGAGCTCGCCGAGGATGTGCGGCGGCATCTCGACGGCATCCCCGTCCACGCGCGTCCGGACACGGTCGGCTATCGCACGGGCAAGTTCGTGCGGCGGCACCGTGCCGGCGTCGGCGCCGCGATCGCCGGTGTGCTGGTCGTGGCGGCGCTCATCGCGTTCTACACCGCCCGGCTCGCGGGCGAGCGAGATCGCGCGCGCCTCGCGGCGGACGAGGCGGAGCAGGTCGCCGAGTTTCTCCAGAGTGTCTTCGAGGTGTCCAGCCCCGGTCGCTCACGCGGTCAGACGGTGACGGCGCGCGAGCTGCTCGACTCGAGCGCGGTGCGCGTGCAGGATGAGCTGGCGGAGCAACCCGAGGTGCGCGCGGCGATGATGGGCGTGATGGGCAACGTCTACAACAACTTGGGGTTGTACGCCGAGGCGGCGCCGTTGCTCGAGGAAGCGTTGCGGGTGCGGCGCGAGCTCCTTGGTCCGTCGCACGAGGACGTCGCACAGAGCTCGGCATCGCTCGCGGCGAATCTCGCCGATGCCGGCGAACACCAGCGCGCGGACTCGCTGCTGCGCGAGGCGCTGCGCGTTCGCCGGGCCCTGTACCGGGGGGATCACCCGCGCTTGCTCGCCAGCCTCGAGCAACTCGGACACTTCCTCGCGCGGCGGGGCGACCTCCCCGCCGCCGACACGCTGTACCGCGAGGCGTTCGCGATGCATGGCCGGCTGGCGCCCGACACGGGCCGGCTCGCGTCGCTGCTCGATGGGCACGCGTACGTGCTCGACGCGCTCGGCGATCTCGCGGGCTCGGAGGCACTGCATCGCGAATCCGTGGCGCTGGTCGAGAAACGCATGCGTGGCGACAGCCTCATCCTCGGCATTGCGCTCAACAACCTCGCGCTGGTGCTCACGTCCCGCGGGAACTACGCCGAGGCCGAGCCAATGATCCGGCGTTCGCTGGCGATCGCGCGCGCCTACTATGGCGATCAGCACCCGCACACGGCCGCCGGGATGGTGAATCTGGGGAGGCTACTGCTCAACCGGAGCAGGCTCGCCGAGGCGGAGTCGCTCTTTCTCGCGTCGGTCGAAATAGAGCGACGGCTGCTCGGCGAGGAGCATCCAGGCCTGGCAACGAATCTCGCGTTCGTCGGGGAGGTGATGATGGCGCGCGGAGACTTTGCGCGCGCCGAGCCGTACTACCGCCGCGCGCTCGAGCTCCGGCGCAATGGACTGGGCGCGGAGCATCCGTGGGTTGCGATCAGCCTCAACGAGCTCGGTGCGAACCTGCATGCGCAGGGACGGCTGGAGGAGGCCGAGCCGATGTACCGGCAGGGGCTCGAGCTCCGCCGGCGCGTGCATCCGCCGACGCACCCGTATGTCGCGTACTCGCTGGTGGGTCTGGGCAAGCTGCTCATCGAGCGCGGTGAGGCGAGCACGGCGGAGCCGCTGGTCCGCGAGGCGCTCGAGATCCGGCGGGCGTCGTTGCCGGCGGAACACTTCCGTGTGGCGGAGGTGCGGAGCCTGCTCGGGTCGGCGCTCACGGAGCAGGGGCGGTACGAGGAGGCGGAACCCGAACTGGTGGCCGCGCACGAGGTGCTGCGAGCGAGCCGACCGGAGCGAGACCGGCTGCGGACGGAGAGCTTCGGCCGGGTCGTTCGATTGTACGAGCTGACGCGGCGGGCGGAGCGTGTCGCGGCGGTGTTGCCGTAGGCGGGGGCGTGCCTGCCGGCTACCGCGCCGTATCGCTACCGGCCAGCGCGCCGCCGCGCGGTCAGGAGCACGTCGATCTGATCCGGGCGTGGATTGATGAAGTCGACCCGTATCCGGCCGTCCGGCATCTCCGACACGACGCCCGGAATCGATGATCCGGTGAGAAACCACCCGTCGGGTAGCACGACGGCGTTCGCCGGCCGTCCGAAGGCGCGATCCCACACCAGTTCGTTGCCATCGACGAAGTAACGCGCGCTATCCGTATACGTCTCGCTGATGCGGAGCCGCGTCGATCCGCCCGGTCGAACGGCGGGAAAGCGGATGAGGACGACTTCGGTCTCGGCGGCCGGCGATCGACCGATGTCGATCCCCGCGCGAGCGATCGCATCGCCACGGAGCGTCTCCGTGCGCAGCTCCTCGCCCGTGTCGAGGTTCTTCGCGGCCGGGTTCGAGACCGTGCTGCCCGCGCGCACGATGTTCAGATAGCGGTCGACTCCGGGCCGCGACTCCGTGTAGTCGTGATAGAGATCGAACGTGTGCGTCTCCGGCTGTCGAAGGAAGTAGACGATCTCACGATCCTGCGTCGCGCGCTCGGCGATGCGTTGCGAACGCGGCGCCGTCGACCGGGCCTCCTGTGCTCCGACGGTGGGGGTGAAGGCGAGCGCCAGCAGCACGATCGTGAGCGGCAAGGGACAGCCGCCGGCACGCCGGTCGCGCGCGACCCGCTGCGCGCGTTGCGCATTCATGGCAATCTCCTGCCGACGAGGCGATACGGCACCGCCGCCGGGCCGATGTTGATGAAGCTGACCATCACCCGGCCATCCGGCTCGGTCCGCACCTGCGACGGATGGTTCACCGACGTGAGCTCCCAGCCCACGGGCAGCACCACCGCGTTGCGATCGATGCCGAGTGATCGCGCGAAGATCAGACGATCGCCGTCGACGGAGTAGCTCGCCGTGTCCTCGTACGTCTTCGCGATGCGCAACCGGATCTCGCCATCGCGCGCGATCGACCGCGGCAGGGGAATGCGGATGTACTCGTGCTCCGGATCGCTCGAGCGAATGCCGCACGGGTTCACCTCGGGTCCGCGTACGAGGTCGAAGGGGAGCGGCCGGCCGGTCATGCGATCGACGACCGCGATGTCCGTGACGGTACTGCCCGAGCGCACGGAGTTGCAGTAGTGCGTGGCGCCGGGGGCGGTGGCGGAGACGTCGTAGAGGATGCGGAAGCGCGCGGACCCGGGGGCGAGGAGCTCGTATCGCGTGTAGTCGTCGGCGCTGCTCTGCCGGGGAGGCGCGGGCGTCTGCGCGCGCGTCACGCCCGCTGGCGTGACCGTGCACAGGAGGGCGATCGTAGCGGCTCGACGGACGATGCAGGTCACTGCGCCTCCCCTTTTGGAGCGTCGCGGCAAAGCTATGGTGCTGGTAGCGGGTCGCAAGGACGACGCGTCCGGCAACGCGGACGCGGCCTACGGCGCCGGCTCGGTCAGCATCGCCCGGTACCGCAGCGCCGTGCCGGCATCACCGCGCGCCTCGTGCAGCTCGACGAGCCGCTGCACGATACGCTGCGTGCGTGGGTCCTCGACGCCGCGATCGGCCCGGCTGATCTCGAGCGCTCCGGCGAGCATCGAGTCCGCCGCCGCATAGCGGCGAAGCGCCAGCAGTGATGCGCCAAGCTCGCTCAGCGCGACCCCCGTCTCGCGATGGTCCGGCGCGAGCGCGCCGCGCCGGATCGCCAGCGCCTGGCGCAGCAACGGCACGGCGCGCGCATGCTCGCCCTGCTCGGCGTACACGCCGGCCAGCCCCACTCGTGGATACGCCCGGTGGGCGTGATCCGGCGCGAGCACGCGGTCCACCACGTCGATCGAGAGACGGAAGTAGACTGCCGCTTCCGCGTATCGCCGCTCGCTTCGCAGAACCGACGCGAGATTGTTGTAGGCCGCCCCCTTGCTGGGATGCGGGCCTTCGTAGGTCTGATCCATGATCGCGAGGAACTCGGTGTACGCGGCGATGGCGCCCTCGGGATCCCCTTTCGCGTCCAACAGCAGCGCGTAGCTGTTGAGCGCCGACGCCACGTCCGGATGCACGTCGCCGAACAGCGTACGCCGAATGCGCAGAACCTCCTGGTAGAGCGTGTCTGCCCCCACGTAATCGCCCTGATCGCGTCGCATCGACGCCAGGTTGCGCATCGTGCTCGCGACGCTCGTGTGCAGGGTGCCATGGATCCGACGCTGCCCGGCCAGCCCCTCGAGCAGCAGCGGTTCGGCTTCGTCCCACCGGTCGATGCGTCGAAGGAATCCGCCCAGCTTCACCACCGAGGCCACCACGCTCTCGTGCTCCGCGGGATACAGCGCGCGGTACTGCGCGAGGGCCTCGCGATTGAGCCGCTCCGCCTCCACCATGTCGCCGCGCGTCTCGACCCAGTAGGCGAGGTGCGAGATGACCTCGGCGACCTGCGGATGGACCGGACCGAAGAGTCGATGCCGGGTGGCGAGTGCTTCGCGGAAGAGCGGCTCCGATCCATCCATGTCGCCGAGGTCCTCGAGTACGACCGCCAGCGTCATCGCGCTCGTCGCCGTCTCCTCGTGTTCCTGGCCGTAGAGGGCCCGATTCTGCGCGAGCGACCGCTCGAGCAGCGGACGCGCGCGATCAAAGAGCCCGAGCGCCGCGTAGACGTCACCGACCACGCGCATCATCGACGCCTGAACCGCGGGTTGTCCGCTCAGCTCCGTCTCGATCCGCTCGGCGCCGGCGTCGAGCAGCTCCCGCGCCGTGACCGATTCACCGCGCGACTCCGACGGGTCCGCCACCTCGAACAGCCCGCGCAGAAACGCGGAGACCTCGGCCGCCTTCGCCGCTTCGGCGCGCGCCAGATCGCGCTCGTCCGCCAGCCGCATGACGTAGAAGACCGTGAGGCTCGAGACCAAGATGAGGACGGCGACCGCGCTCGCGACCGCGAGGCGGTGCCGCGCAACGAGCTTGCGTGCGCGGTATCGCACCGTGTCCGGGCGCGCCAGCACGCGCCGGCCGTCGAGATGGCGGCGCACGTCCTCGAGCAGCGCTTCCACCGAGCCGTAGCGACGCTCCGGCTCCTTCCGCAGCGCCTTGAGGCAGATCACGTCCAGATCGCCCGACAGCAGCTTGCGCAGCCGGCGCGGCTCCAGGCGACGGGCGCGTCCGATCGCCTCCATGGAGTCGCCGGACCCCGCTGCCGCGCGGACAATGCGCGTACTCGGTCGCTCGGGCTCCGTCTCGCAGATGACGCGTTCCACCTCCACCGCGCTCCCGCTCCCGATCTCGTACGCCCGCACGCCGGTGAGCAGCTCGTAGAGGACCATCCCGAGCGAATAGACGTCCGTGGCGGTGCCGACGTGCTCGCCGCGCACCTGCTCGGGCGAGGCGTAGCCGGGCGTCATGACGCGCAGCCCGGTCTGGGTGAGCGCGGGGCCGTCTCCGTTCTCGCCGATCACCTTCGCGATCCCGAAGTCCAGCAGCCGAACCTCGCCCGCCTCTGTCACGAGGATGTTGTCCGGCTTGAGGTCGCGATGCACGACCAGGTTGGCGTGCGCGTAGATGACGGCCCGGCACACCTGTTCGAACAGGCGAAGACGCTCGCTGATCGTCAGGCGGTGCGCATCGCAGTGTCGATCGATCGGCTCGCCCTCGACGCGCTCCATCGCGAACCACGGCCGTCCGTCGTCGGTGAGCCCACCGTCGATGAGTCGCGCGATCTGCGGATGCTCGAGGCGCGCCAGGATCTGTCGTTCGGCCTCGAAGCGCCGCAGAATCTGCTCCGAGTCCATGCCGCGCCGAATGAGCTTGAGCGCCACCTGCTGCTCGAAGGCGCCATCCGCACGCTCGGCGAGAAAGACGGCGCCCATGCCACCATGGCCGAGCTCGTGCACGAGCCGCCAGGCGCCTACGCGCTGGCCCTCGAGCGATCGGGCATCGATCGTGCTCGCGGCACCGCCGACGGCGCGCTCGAGGAGTCGCTGCCCACTATGGTCGCTGCCGAGCAGGCCGCGCACCTCCTCGCGAAGCGAGTCGTCGTCACCGCAGGAGCTTTCGAGCAGCGCCTCGCGCTCAACGGGGCTCAGATCGTACGCGGCCTCGAAGAGCTCCCTCACCCTGTTCCAGCGCGTGCCGTCCATGTTGCGTCCGGATTTCGAGAACGGCGGTGGTCAGGCTCCGCCGGCCAGTGATTTATGGAGCCAGGCGCGCGCGAATCGAAGATCACGATCCACCGTCGCCGGCGAAATGCCAAGTGCCTCGGCCGTCTCGTCGTAGGTGAGCCCACCGAAGAAGTGGAGCTCGATCACCTTGGCGGCGCGCTCGTCTTTGCGCGCCAGATCGTTCAGGGCGTCGTCGATCGCGAGGAGCTCGTCTTCGCGGTCCGGGAGCACCATCACCGATTCGTCCAGAGAGACCTGAACCCCTGCTCGTTTGAGCCGTCCCTTGCTGCGCGCGTGGTCGACCAGGACGCGGCGCATTGCCGTCGCCGCCATGGCGAAGAAGTGCGCGCGGTCCTGCCAGTTGACCGACCCGCTGACGAGTCGGAGGTACGCCTCGTTCACGAGCGACGTCGCCTGGAGCGTGTGGCCCGGACGCTCGCCGCGCATGCACTGCTGTGCGAGGGTGTGCAGCTCGTCGTAGACGAGCGGAATCAGGCGATCGAGCGCACCCCGGTCGCCATCGCGCCAGGCTCGAAGCAGCCCGGTGACGCCCGCTGCCTGGGTCACGGACGAGATCCGGAGGCTCGCCCCATGCCGAGGCGGCGCCGGCGAACGAGGAGGCGGGATGGCGTGGACATCGATTTCCAAACTATGGATGGGGCCATATCGCGCCAGAGGGCCGGCGTAGGATGGGGCCATGTCGCGCCAGAGGGCCGGCGTCGGGACGCCGATGGGGCGGAGGACCGGACGACGGACCGCCGATCCCCGTGTCTCGAGCCTCCGGCCTCCTCCCCGGCCCTTCAGGTCTGTTTCCCATCGCTTGTTAGGTCGTCAACCCTCCAGACCTGTGGGATGGGCGAACACTCCCCGATTAGAGGATCCGGGCCATGTCCAAGCGCGTGCTACTGCTCTTCACCCTCAGCCTCGTCGCCATCGTCGCCATTTCCCCGGCGAACGCTCAGGGCAGCATCGAGCTCGGCGGCTTCGGCACCTACACGAAGTTCGACACCAGCCTCGGCCTCTCGTCGGGCGGCGGCGGCGGAGCGCGGCTCAGCCTCTTCTCGGGGTCGGGCTGGACGACGTTCGTCCTGGAGGCGGAGGGTTCGTACGCCTCGAGCAAGGGCGGCGCCCCGTCGATTCGCTTCATCCCCGCGCGCGCGCGACTGCTCTATGCGGTCCCGGTCGGCGATATGGCCTCGGTGCTCATCGGCGGCGGGGGCGTTCGCAACGACTTCAACGATGGCACGTCGTCGGTTTCCGAGTGGGGGTACACGGGACTCGTGGGCTTCCGCCTCCGCCTCGGCTCCTACATGGCGCTGCGGATCGATGGCGTCTACGACTACATCGCGAACCCCGCGAACGAGGACATCGGATTCGAGCAGAACATCAACCAGCACGTGCAGGCCGGGTTGCAGTTCCCGTTGTGGACCGACCGCCGGGTCCCCGAGCGTCGCGAGCCGGTGGCGCAGCCCCGGCCGGAGCGCGTCGCCGAGCCGACGCCCCAGCCGAGACCGGAGCCTGTGCCCCAGCCCAAGCCGGAACCGCAGCCGGCGACGCCGGCCGCGCCGATGCCGGATGCGGATCGCGACGGTGTGCCCGACGCGCAGGATGCCTGCTCCGCCACGCCCGCCGGCGCGACCGTCGACCGGGATGGCTGCATCGTCTACCGCGACAGCGACGGCGACGGCATCGTGGATCCGCGTGACGCCTGCCCCGCGACGCCCGCCGGTGCAGAGGTCGACGGGAGGGGATGTCTGCTCGCGAAGGACGTCGATCGCGATGGGATCGCCGACAGCGCCGACCGGTGTCCGAACACGCCGCAGGGCGACCGGATCGACGCGTCCGGCTGCACGATCGTGGTCAAGGCGGCCGAGCCGCCGCCGCCGACGCCGCCGGCCCCGAGGCCGGTGGAGCGGACGGTCACCCTTCGCGGCGTGACGTTCGCGTCCGGGAACGCCGAGCTGACGTCGTCATCGCACGCCGTGCTCGACGAGCTCGCGCGACAGCTCGTGCAGGCGTCGTCGATTCGCCTCGAGATCGGTGGGCACACGGATTCGCAGGGCTCGCACACGCTGAATGTCCGGCTCTCGCTCGCCCGGGCCGAGTCCGTGCGCGCGTATCTGGTGATGCGCGGCGTGCCGGCGGAGCGACTCGTCGCTCGGGGCTACGGGCCCGATCAGCCGATCACGACCAACGCGACGGCGGCCGGCCGGTCGATGAACCGCAGAGTGGAGCTGCGCCGCATCGAATAGCGTTGCCGGTGGGGACAACCGGCTCGGAAGCGCCGGAGTGGAGACCTGCACGCAGTCCGCGTCAGGACTTCCGCTCCGGCGCTTCTCAGCTTCCCCGGCGTCTGCAAAACGCCGACACGCGGGGGGCCGGTTCCGATCCCCTATCCGAACACGGCGGCCACGGGGACGGCCTGCTCGTCGAGGAGTATGTGCTCACGGCCGCGGCGTTGTACGTTGCCGTGACCTAGCGCTGACCGCGCGCTGCTGGGTGCGCGGACTCAGCGGCGCGGCCACTCCACACGACTTCGATGCTTCGCTTCCTCCTCGCGCTCTCGCTCCAGAATCAATTGCTCGCCGCCGACTCTCGCGCAGGAGAACAGACGGAGATCCCTCGCGCCGAGGCGGAGGTGCAGATCGACGGCCGCCTCGACGAGCCGGTTTGGCGCACCGCCGCCCGCCTCTCCGATTTCCGCCAGTACCAGCCGGTGGACGGCCGCCCTGCGGAGGAGCGCACCGATGTGCTCGTGTGGTATTCGCCGACGGCGATCCACTTCGGGGTGATCGCGCATGCCCGTGATCCGGAGACCATCCGCGCGACGGTGGCGGACCGCGATGACATCGATCGCGACGATCGCATCACGATCTACCTCGACACCTTCGACGACCGGCGCCGCGCCTTCTTCTTCGCCGTGAATCCGCTCGGCGCCCAGGCAGACGGAGTCCACAACGAAGGCGCCAACAGCGCCGGCCGCATCTTCGGCGGGAACGCGGACTTCAGCCCCGACTTCCACTTCGATTCGCGCGGCACGCTCACGGACAGCGGGTACGTCGTCGAGGTCCGCATCCCGTTCAAGAGCCTGCGCTACCCGGCGGGCGACGCGCAGCGCTGGGGCCTCCAGATCGTGCGCAACATTCCGGCGACGGGCTACGAGGACACGTGGACGGACGTCCGGCGCGCGGGCGCGAGCTTCCTCGCGCAGGCCGGGCACATCGAGGGATTGCACGACCTCCAGCGTGGCGTGGTGACCGAGGTCCAGCCGTTCATCACGGGCACCTCCGCCGGGGCGCGCTCGAGCACGAGCGGCCGCTTCGAGCGCGGTGATCCGGATTTCGATGGCGGCGCCAATCTGCGGCTGGGCTTCACGCAGCTCGCGCTCGACGCCACGTTCAACCCCGACTTCAGCCAGATCGAGTCGGACGCGGGGCTCGTCACCGTCAACGAGCGCTTTCCGCTGTTCGTCTCGGAGAAGCGTCCGTTCTTCCTCGAGGGGATCGAGCTGTTCGCGACGCCCAACCAGCTCGTGTACACGCGCCGCATCGTCGATCCGCTCGCCGGCGGCAAGATCACCGGGAAGTTCGGCGCGTGGTCGGTCGCGCACCTGACGGCGCTGGACGAACTGCCGGGTGCCGACGCCCTTGCCAACATTGCACGGGTGCGGCGCGACCTCGGCGGGAGCTCGACGGCCGGCGTGACGCTGACGAGCCGGGACGCCGGCGGCGCGTTCAACCGCGTGGCGGCAGCGGACACGCGCATCGTCTTCCGGCGTCTCTACTTCTTCGAGGCGCAGCTCGGCGGGTCGTGGACGGGCGGCGATGGCGCGCCGACGGAGGCGGCACCGATCTGGCAGGCGACGCTCGATCGCACGGGTCGGAGCTGGGGCTTCAACTACGAGCTGAGCGGCGTCGGCGACGAGTTCAGCGCGGCGCTCGGCTTCGTCCCGCGCTCGGGGATCGCGAGCGCGCATGCGTTCAACCGACTCACCTGGTACGGAACGCGCGGCGCGTGGCTCGAGAGCTTCACGGCGTTCTTCGGTCCGAACTACGTCTGGCGGCACGACGAGTTCGTGCGCGAGCGCGCGATCGAGGGGGCCGAGGAGCTGAACATGACGGCGCGCCTCCGCGGCGGGTGGTCGCTTGGCTGGCGGCTGGATCGCAGCTTCGTCGGACTGCACCCGGAGGACTACGCCGGCTACTCGGTCGATCGTGGCGGCGGCGTGAGCGAGCCGTACGCCCCGCCGTCGCGCGTGGGTGGCCTGCTCACCGCGCAGGTCAGCGTGTCGACGCCGATCTTCCAGCGCGCCAATGCATCGGTCGAGATCTCGCGAGGCGGCGTGCCGATCTTTCTCGAGGGCTCCGAGGGCCGCGAGACGCGTGCGAGCGCGACGCTCGCCCTGCGGCCGACGCCGGTGATCCGCGTGGAGGGAACGGCTGTGCTCTCGCGCATCGACCGCACGCGCGAC
>CAYLPM010000617.1:0-3309 GCA_964385525.1 uncultured Gemmatimonadaceae bacterium | reverse complement strand
ACGAGAGCCCGATCCCACGAGAGTGGGACCGGGCTCTGACAGGACTGCTGAAACGACGACTACGCCGCCGTCCAGAACCCCTGGAGCGCGGCGCCGTCCGGCGACTCACGCAGCTTCTCGAACGCGCGCTCGCGGATCTGCCGGATGCGCTCGCGCGTCACCCCCATCAGGGCGCCGATGCGCTCGAGCGTCATCGCCTCGGAGCCTTCCTCGAGCCCGTAGTAGAGATAGAGGATCTTCCGCTCGCGGGGCGTGAGGTACTTCCGGAACACTCGATCGATGAACTCGCGCATGAGCTGCTCATCGGTCGTCTCCTCGATCTCGGTGCCCTCGACGCCGGTGAAGCGCTCGCCGAGCGTGCTCGCTTCGCGATCGGACCGATCTACGGGAGCGTCGAGTGACACCTCCGTGGCCGACATCTGCCGGGCCGCGCGGATCGTCGCGGGGGACTCGTCGAGCAGGCGCCCGATCTCGTCTTCCGTCGGATCGCGCTTCAGGACCTGTGCGAGCACGGTCTCGGCGCGGGCGAGTCGAATGAGCTGCGAATTCTGATTGAGCGGGATGCGGACCGAGCGCGTCTGCTCGGCGAGCGCCTTGAGCACCGCCTGGCGCACCCACCACACGGCGTACGAGATGAATTTGACCCCCTGGTCGGGGTCGAACTTCTTCACGGCCTTGAGGAGGCCCTCGTTGCCGATCGCCACCAGCTCGCTGAGATCGAGCCCGTGGCCCTGGTATTTCTTGACGTAGGAAATTACGAACCGGAGGTTCGCGGTGACGAGCCGCTCGGCGGCCTTCTCATCACCCTTCTGGGCGCGCCGCGCCAACCTGCGCTCTTCCTGGGGGTCCGTGATCAGCGGAAGTTTCTGGATATCCTGCAGGTATTGATCGAAAGCGGTGGCGGGAGAGGAACGGAAGAAACCTTTGGACCTGCTCTCGGTCGCTGGCTGCATACACGCCCCGGTAGGAGGTTGACGGGCTTTGGAGGGCCCGGTCGTGCTTTTCCAGCAGGACCGGCAGATTAATGCTGACCAGAGACAGGGTCAACAGTCGGTTACAGTACGCTCGCACTGGCGAACGCGTTGAAATCCGGAAGCCGTTTCAGCAAAACGGATTGCAGCGGCCGCGTCCGCTTGCGAACGGAAGCGCCGAGCTTACGGACCCTCTTCGGGACGTGAGAGCGCCGTGCGGCGCAAGGGGAGTGATCGAACTTGACGAGCGATCGAAAACGGCCCGTCCGAGGCGCCGCTCAGGTGATCGGAGGATCCCTCGGCTTGGTCCGGCTGGTTGCCATGAGGATTCCGAGTCCGATCAACACCACGACGCCGACGGCGATCCACAGCACGGGCACGTTGAGCAGCCACGCCGCCATCGCGAGTCCGAGGATCAGGACGATGAATCCGATCAGATACGTCGAGAATGAGGACATGAGAGTCGGGTTGGGTCGCAGGGGATGCGGGGCAAATGACGGGCCGAAAATGAACGAACCACGCACTACTCGCTGCTTCCCGCTCCGTCGAGCACGTCCAGTACGATCCGATCTTCGACGATCACGCTCCACTCCGACTCTCTCCCCGCCATCTCGCCGATGCGCCGCGGGAGCGCGTACTCGACGACGCCGCGGCGCGCCTTCTTGTCGCCGCGGGTGGCGGCGAGCACGCTCGCGGCGGACATCTGCGCGGGACGAGACGTCGGGAGTCGCGCGGCCTGCACGGCCTTGCGCACCGCATCCATCGTCCCCGGCTCGGCGATCCCCGCACGCTCCGCGAGCGCGGCCTCGAGCACCATCCCGATCGCGACCGCTTCGCCGTGGAGCATGGAGTAGCCGCTCAGGAGCTCGATCGCGTGGCCGAGGGTGTGGCCGAAGTTGAGCGTCTTGCGGATGCCGCCTTCCCGCTCGTCCTGGCGAACGACGCCGGCCTTGATCGCGATGCTCCGGAACACCAGCTCGGTGAGCTCGCCCGGATCGCCACCGGCGACACTCGGTGCCTCGCGCAAGCGGGGGAGTCGCTCCACCGTCCACTCGAAGTACTCGCGGTCGGCGATCGCGCCGTGCTTGATCGCCTCCGCGAGCCCGGCACACAGGTGCGCCAGCGGGAGTGTCCCGAGCACCAGCGGATCGGCGATGACGGCGGACGGCCGGTGAAAGGCGCCAACGAGATTCTTGCCCGCCGCTGTGTCGACGCCCGTCTTGCCGCCGACGGAGGCATCGATCATCGCGAGCAGAGTCGTCGGCACCTGGACGACCGGGATCCCGCGCATGAACGTGGCGGCGACGAATCCGGCGAGATCGCCGATCACGCCGCCGCCGAGCGCGATCACCGCCGCGTCGCGTCCGAAGCCCGCCTGCAGCAGCTCGTCCGTTAGCAGCGCCCATCGCTCGCGCGTCTTCTCCCGCTCGCCCGGCGGGATCGTGCAGACCAGGACCTCGCCGTCGTCGAAGGCCGACGCGACGGTGTGCGCGTACAGCGGGCCGACGATCGCGTCGGTGACGATCGCGAACCGGTGAGCGCCAGTCGTCGCCCGCGCCCGCTCGGCCACGGTCGCGAGCGCGCCGGGCATCACCGTCACGCGATACCCTGGGAGCTCGATCTCCCGCGGCACGCGCGCGGCGTGCGCACTCACCAGGTGACCTCGCCCGCGCCCGCGCGCCGGTTGGCGACGCGCGCGAGGACGAACAACAGATCGGAGAGCCGGTTCAGGTAAACGACGACGAGCTGCGGCAGCTCGACCTCACGATGCAGGGCGACGACGCGGCGCTCGGCGCGCCGGCAGACGGTGCGCGCGACGTGCAGTGCGGCCGACTTCGGCGTCCCGCCCGGGAGGATGAAGGCCGTCAACGGCTCGAGCTCCTGCTCGCCATCGTCGATGTGCCGCTCGAGCTCCGTGATCCGCGCTTCGTCGATGCGGGCCTTCTCGAGCTGCTGCTTCATCTTCTCGCGGTCGGGCGTGGCCAGCAGCGCACCGAGGGAGAAGAGGTCGCGCTGGATGGGGACGAGCACTTCATCGATGCGCGGCATCATCTCCACTGCGCGGGCGAGCCCCAGCACCGCGTTGAGCTCGTCGATGTCTCCGTACGCCTCGACGCGCGGATCGTCCTTCTCCACCCGCCCGCCGCCGAACAGGCCGGTCGTGCCGGCGTCGCCGGTGCGGGTGTAGATCCTGAGGGTCATGCGGGCAAATCTAAGCTCGTGAGGACGGGGCAGCTACGCGGACCCGCGGATCGAAGTGATCGGGTGTTAAGCCGTCGGTGGCGGTCGGTGACCAGTGCACAGTGCACGCCTCCGTGACGACTGAAGACCGGGGCTC
>CAYLPM010000616.1:0-4873 GCA_964385525.1 uncultured Gemmatimonadaceae bacterium | reverse complement strand
GTGGTGGGCAGCGGAGGTTTCGCCGAAGGATGCGTCTCGCGCAGGCGACGGAGCGCGGCGTTCACCGGATCCTCGCCGACGTATTCGCTCAGGGCGTACATCGCGAACGGGCCCCTGCGG
The DNA here is from genome assembly GCA_964385525.1 of uncultured Gemmatimonadaceae bacterium. GTDB lineage: Bacteria > Gemmatimonadota > Gemmatimonadetes > Gemmatimonadales > Gemmatimonadaceae > DATKCV01. Next base: position 4,753 of record CAYLPM010000616.1, on the reverse strand, counting down.
TTGATGGCGTACTCGCCGCCGCCCCTGAGCAGCGGCACCGCAGCGCGTATCGGCGCAATCATGTGCGGCTCCCGCATCCAGCTCCGGAGCCGCCGCAGGTGTTCCTGACCGTGGACCGCCTTCACGACCGCCAGCGCGCGGTACCACGCAAGGGTTTCACTCATCACGCCCGCCCCCTCGACACGCGCGTAGCTCACAGCGCCGCAGATGTGCCCGACCTCGTGGGCCACCACCGCAAAGACGAGATCGAAGTTGCGTGAATCATCCTCCGGCCGAAGGAGCCCGAACCCCTCCCGATAAGTGATCGTGCTCGTCTCGGCGCGCAGCCCCACTCCTCGTCCGGGAATCTCGACCAGCCTGACGTAGCTGTGCGCGTAGGGACCGAAGTGCTCGGCGCAGTGGTCCAGCGCGGCTCGAACGCTCCGAACCATCCGGTCCAGATTGCCGCGGTTCTCCGGGTGATGGAAGATCTGGATCGCGACACCGTTCCACTGCTCCTCGTGCAGCGCGTAATCGCCGGAGAAGAGGAAGTACTCGTTCCCGATGGGGGCGTCCGCGACGTAGTGGAAGTAGCGGCGTCCGTCTTCCGTCCACGTTTGGCGCAGCGTCCCGGGCGCGATCGCCGTCTGATGCTCGTCCGTCGCGACGACGGCCTCGAATGCGATCCGTTCGACCCCGCTAACGACGTTGCGCGCTGTGGGGTCGTCGAGGGAGGGGATCGCCGTGCGAGGAGGCAGCCCGTGCGCCTGCCGGACCTCCGCGTCGCTCAGCTCGCGAAACGGCTGATAGCCGATGGCGGGCAGCCACGCATTCGAGAAGTTGGTCCCGTTCGCCGCCACAGGAGCCTGGATTCCACGGCTGGCGAAGCCGCGCGGCGCGAATCGCACCTCGAAGTGGAGCTCGAGAGAGTCGCCGGGCTGGAGCGGTGCCTCCAGTATGTAGATCCGGTGGCCGAGCTCGTCGTCCGCGACCGCGGTGACGGCTGGCCGGTCGAAGGTCAAGGCGCCCGTCTCGACCTCCGAGGCGGTGGCGACGTGGATCGAATCGATGGCCACGCCACTGCGGTTCACGAGCTGGTTGGTTCCACGGATCTCGACGGACCGCCGACCGGGATACATCTCGACGCGCAGGCTGCTCCCCGTCAGCAGGGGCTGCGGGATTCCCTCGTACCGCCCGTAGCGTCGCTCATACTCGGCGAGCCGCTCCATCCGTTCGTCGGGCGTGGCGCGCTCGTTCACCACGTCCGTGTCGTAGTAGATGAAGCCGCCCGTCGCGAGAACGAGCGCCGCCGCCCCCGCGGCCGCCCAGGCCGTTTGCCGCGTGAAGCGAAGGCGCGCAATCCGCAGGCGCGCGCCGAGTCGCCCTTCCCTTCCCCGCACCCAGAGCAGCCTCGCTACGCCCAGGAACAGCACGGCCCACGCGCCCCAATAGAGCTTGTACCACAGCCACGGCGTGACCGACCCGCCGTAGCCGCGCATTTCCGTGTAGGACCACCCAGGAGTGGATCCATAGATGAGCAGCTCGTGGAGGAACGTGATCTCCATTCCGATGAGAGAGATCACCGAAGCGACGAGCGCCGCCACATGGCCGACGTTCTTCTGATTCACCACGACGTGGATCCCGAGACACAGCGCGGCGAGGAGGAGGTAGTCGGCGAGCTGAAGTCCGAAGAGGATCTGCAGGTAGCGCCCGATCTCGAGACCCGAGCTGCCCTCTCGCAGTTGCGCGATCACCCCGGCCAGCATGCGGAGCGCCATGCACAGGGCGAGAACGAGAGCGAGTCCCAGGAACTTGCCCAGGAGGAGGACCCATTCTGATACGGGCGCCGCGTCGAGGATCTCGCTCACGCCCGCTTCCCGTTCGCGCCAGACCAGCTCGCCGGACCAGAAGAGGATGAGCAGGGGGATGATCAGATAGGCGGGGGGAACGTCAGGGAAGGTCAGGTTGTTCAGGGCGTAGTCGGTTCTGAGGGCCATCGGAACGCCCAGGTTCTGCGGAGACTCGACGAAGGTCAGTGTCGCGACCAGCGCGACGACCGCCAGCAGAACGAGCCCGACCCGGCTCGTTCCGATGCTCGCGAACGACGTCCACGCAATGGCGAGCGTCTGGCGCGCGCGGGCGGCGAGGCCGAACGCCCGCGGAACATGCGGGACGGAGATCGGAGCAGTCCTGAAGGTCTCCATGTCCGCGGACGTCGAGGAGCGCGGATCGCTTCGTCGCGCGATGCGACTCCACCACGTGCTCGCGGACGGAGACCCAAGTCGAAACCGGACGTAGGTGAACGCGAGCGCCGAGAGAGCGATGCCGATCCACAAAAGCCGGCTCGCGAGCCAGAAACCCTCCAGCCCGACCAGCCGCGTATTCACCTGAGCCGGCGTGTCTCCGGGCCGACCATCCGCGGCGTCGAAGCCGAACAGATCCAGCAGTTGCACCACCTCCGGCTTCAAGAGAGGGGTCAGCAGCATCGTCGCGACGAGCACGGCGATGAGGAGGAGGATGCCGGCGACGTAGCTCCCAATGGCGCGGCGGCCGAGTGCGGCGAACGAGAACTGGAACGCCGTGATGACGAAGACGGTGGGCAGCGCAACGAACAGGTAGACGGTGAGGTACGTCATGGGCCGAAACGGACCGCGGACGGCGGCATCCACCGCGCCCGAGTAGAGGCCGATCAGCATCCCTGCCGTCACGGCCAGGAGGAGCCCCGCGTTGAGGACGAAGGCGGCGAGGAAGCGCCCGCCCAGATACTCGGCCTTGCTGACGGGAGCGGCATGGATGAGTGGGTGCAATCCGGTTTCCGTGTCCCGCGCGCCTGCGTCGCCGGCTACGTAGGCGGCCATCAAGAGCCATATCAGGCAGTCGATGACCGTGATCTGCGCGACGACGAGCGGCGCACTGAGGAAGTAGCCGCCGCTGAGTGCGCCCTGAAGAAACGTGTCGGTGGTCTGGATGACGGCGATGGAAAGCAGGACCGCGAAGTAGAGCCAGGTCGGGACGCGCCGCAGCTGGTAGGTGAGCTCGAAGCGGAAAATCCCTAGCAGCTTCATGGCGCCGCCACGGGTTCCGGTTGGTCGCTGCGGCGGCCGATGCGCCCCGCCATCGCGCTGAAGTACACATCCTCGAGGTCCGGCTCGGCGGTCTCGAAGCCGGGTCCCGGCGGCGTGTCGCTGTAGATGCGCGCAACGGTGCGCCGCGCGAGGAGCTTCGTCGAGATCACGGCGTGCTCCCGCTCCAGCGCCGGGAGGTCGGTCTTCGGCACGACGCCGCGCCAGACCCGGCCGCGCAGGTCCGCGACGTCGCGCAGCGGCTCGGCTTCGAGCAGGATCTCGCCCCGGTCGATGATCGCCATCCGCGTGCACAACTCGGAGACATCGTCGACGATGTGCGTGGACAGAATTACGACGCTGTTCTCACCGATCTCGCTGAGCAGGTTGAGGAAGCGCACGCGCTCCGCCGGGTCGAGCCCCGCCGTCGGCTCGTCGACGATCAGCAGCTTCGGGGTGCCCAGCAGGGCCACGGCGACACCGAAGCGCTGCTTCATGCCGCCCGAGTAGCCGCCCAGCTTCTGCTTGCGCACGTCCCAGAGGTTCACCTGCTTCAGCAGTGCTTCCACCACCTGCTTTCGCGCCCCGCGCTCGGCAATGCCCTTGAGCAGCGCGAAGTGATCGAGGAGCTCCTCGGCGCTCACCTTCGGGTACAGCCCGAACTCCTGCGGCAGGTAGCCGAGTGTCTTCCGGACTTCATCCTTCTGCGTGAGCACGTCGATCGAGAGGCCGTGCGGCTCCGTCAGGCTGACGCTGCCCTCATCCGCGTCCTGGAGCGTGGCGAGGATGCGCATCAGCGTGGACTTGCCGGCACCGTTCGGACCGAGCAGGCCGTACATGCCCGCCGGGATCGTGAGGGTCACGTCCTTCAGCGCCTGCACGCCGTTGGAGTAGGTCTTGGAGACGCCGTGAATCCGCAGTTCCATGTCGGTAGCGGCTGGACCGCCGGGCCGTCGAGGCTCGGCGAAGGTTGGCTAGAGAGTCGGCTGCTGATCGGCGAGTGCCGCGTGGAATCTCCGGTGCGCTGCGTCGATGAAGCGGAGATATCCATCCCGATCGATGAACGGCGCTGACGGGTCTTCGGCGTTGGCACGCTCGCGGAGCTTTCGCTCCATGTCGAAGAAGCTCGAGTGCGAACCGAGGAAGATGTCCGCGGGCAGGCTGCGCAGCGTGTCGAAGCTCCGCTCGAAGTCGGAGCGGATCCCCGGGTACGACTCCGGGTCGACGAACTTCATGAACGGCAGCAGCGTCAGACTGCAGATGCTCACGGCCAGCAGCTCACGGTCACGCTCGCGGACCGGGAACGACCATGAGGTGCAGCCCGGCGTGTGGCCGGCGGTGACGTGCGCCGTGAGCGTGAGCGGGCCGACGCGAATCGTGTCGCCGTCGTCGAACCGGTGATCTACGTGCGCCGCCGGGAATCTGCCGAACCCGAGGTGCCTGAGCGGTCCGAAGGTGCGATCACCCGCGCCGCCGGCCGCAATCAGGTCCGCATCGCCCTCGCTGATCCACAGCTGCGCGCCGGAGGCTTTCTGCAACTCGCGCAGCCCGCCCGCGTGATCGAAGTGCGCGTGCGAGTTGAGCAGCACTTTCACGTCGCGAATGTCGAAGCCGAGCTTCGCGATGCTCCCGATGATCAGCGGCGCTGTCTCGGGATAGCCGCCGTCGATCAGCACGTGACCCGCGGGCCCCGTGAGCAGGAACGAGGTGAC
>CAYLPM010000615.1:0-16567 GCA_964385525.1 uncultured Gemmatimonadaceae bacterium | reverse complement strand
GCCCTCGAGCTCGCCAGCTCCGGGGCCGTCAGCGCGCTCACACTACGCACTCCGCATTCCGCACTCCGCACTAGACGTTCTTCGTTTTTTCGTTTGCTCGTCGAGGATCCCTCCATGTCCGCCAGGCAGCATCACGCCGAGGAGCTCACCGCTCCCGTCGAGGATTATCTGAAGGCGATCTACGACATCGAGTTGTCGGGGACGGCGGCGGCCACGAACGACATCGCCCAGCGGCTGTCGATCGCGCCGGCATCGGTGAGCGGGATGGTGCGTCGCCTCGCCGATCAGGGGCTGATCGCGCACGAGCCGTATCGCGGCGTGCGGCTCACCGATGCGGGGCGTCGTGCGGCGCTGCGGACGCTGCGGCGGCATCGCGTCATCGAGGCGTATCTCGCCGGCGCGCTCGGCTACCCGTGGGATCGCGTGCACGAGGAGGCCGAGCGGCTCGAGCACGCCGCCTCGGATGAGCTGATCGATCGCATGGCCGAGGCGATCGGCGAGCCGACCGTCGACCCGCACGGCGCGCCGATCCCGACGCGCGAGGGTTCGGTGGAGGAGCGCGCGCACGTCACGCTCGCCGATCTCGCGGTGGGGCAACGCGCCCGCGTCGTGCGGGTGGCCGACGAGGATGCCCCGCGACTGCGCTATCTCGCGGAGCTCGACATCGTGCTGGGCGCGGAAGTCCGGGTGACCGCTCGCGCGCCGTTCGACGGCCCGATCACGATCGCCCTCGAGGGGGGCGAGCGCGTCGTGGGACCGGCGCTCGCGTCGCAGGTGCGCGTCGAGCCCCTCTGACCGCCGCGGTGATCGCGCGCCGCTCTCCGAAGCGGCCGAGCTCGAGCGACAGGCCTGGCGCCTGTCTTTTTTCGCGCGGTCGATCCGACGGCCTCCGATCACAAGGGCGCCGACACCCGGTGACACGGCGCCTCGTATTCGGGTTGGACCTGGTGGAACCGAAGCGGCGACTTGCGCGTTTGCCCATGATCGATCCGGCGTGCCGGATCGATCATCCGGTCGAGGGGGGAGCGCCAGGCCTCATTGCGCCACAAATGTTTCGGTGTATGTTCGGTATCCCCGTCGTTCGCGGCAATCCACCGAGGGACACGTCGATGCAGTTCGCCGAAAGGTTCATTCGCCGCCCCGTTCTCTCGAGCATGCTCAGTCTCGGGCTCGTGCTGATCGGCGTGATCGGATACACGAGGCTGCCGGTGCGCGAGTTTCCGGACGCGGATCCGCCGATCGTGTCGGTCAGCGTGCTGCTGCCGGGAGCGAGCCCGCAGGTGGTCGAGTCCGCGGTGACGGACGTGCTCGAGGAAGAGCTGTCGAGCCTCGAGGGGCTTCGCAGCATGTCGAGCGCGAGCCAGGAACAGATGAGCACGATCACCCTCGAGTTCACGCTGGATCGCGACATCGAGGCGGCCGCGCAGGACGTGCGCGACAAGGTCTCGCGTGTGCGGGGTCTGCTGCCCGAGGACGTCGAGGAACCGGTCGTCGCGAAGCAGGAGGCGGACGCGTTTCCGATCATGTTCCTGGCGCTGACGTCCACGAGCCATGGACTGATGGAGTTGTCGGACATCGCGGACCGGGAGATCAAGCCGCGGCTGCAGACGCTCCCTGGAGTGTCCGGAGCGCCGATCTTCGGCGAACGGCGGTTCGCGATGCGTGTGTGGCTGTCGCCGCGCGAGCTGACGGCGCGCGGGCTGACGGCGCAGGACATCGAGAGCGCCATTCGCACGCGGAGTGTCGAGATTCCGGCCGGCCGCATCGAGTCGGCTCGCCGCGAGTTCTCGGTCCGCTACCTGGGGGAGCTGACGACGGCGGCCGAGTTCGCGGATCTCACGGTGGCGAGCGGTGCGGGGGGCCTCGTCAAGCTCGGCGACGTCGCGCGCGTGGAACCCGGTCCCGAGGACGAGCGCTCGGTGACTCGCTACGACGGCAAGCCGGCGGTGTTCATGGGCGTCGTGCGTCAGTCCAAGTCGAACGTGATCGACGTCGCCGAAGCCGTGCACGCCGCGCTGCCGGGGGTCCGGGCGGTGCTGCCGCCTGGCGTGGAGCTCGACATGGCGTTCGATGGATCGGTGTTCGTCCGCCGCTCGATCCTCGAGGCGCAGGAGACGCTGCTCATCACGGCCGGGCTGGTGATCCTGGTCATCTTCCTGTTCCTGGCATCGTTGCGCGCGACCCTGATCCCCGCGCTGGCGATCCCGGTGTCGATCATCGCCACCTTCGCGGTCCTGGCGGCGCTCGGCTACTCCGTGAACACGTTCACGCTGCTCGGGCTGATCCTCGCGATCGGCATCGTGGTGGATGATGCGATCATCGTGCTGGAGAACGCGTACCGGCATCAGGAGGAGCTGCACAAGGATCCGCAGACGGCGGCGATCGACGGCACCCGCGAGATCACGGCGGCGGTGATCGCGACGACGATCGCGCTCGTCGCCGTGTTCTCGCCGCTGCTGTTCCTCACCGGCGCGACCGGGCGCCTGTTCAACGAGTTTGGCGTGGCGGTGGGCGGTGCGGTCCTGATCTCGGGCGTCGTGGCGCTGACGCTGACGCCGATGCTGTCGGCGAGGATTCTGCGTGTCACCGCCCGGGAGTCCCGCTTCCACCACGTCGTCGGCGTGGTGCTGAGCGGCATCACGGCGCGCTATGGGCGAACGCTGGAGCGGGCGCTGGCGCGTCCGCTGTGGGTGATCGGCGGCGGCGTGGCGCTCACGGCCGGCGCCGCGGTCCTCTTCCTGGCGCTCGAGCGCGAGTTCGTGCCGCCGGACGACCGCGGGTTCTTCTTCACGTTCGTGATCGCCCCCGAGGGTGCCACGGTCGCCTACACGGACGACTACACGCGGCAGATCGAGGCAATCGCGGCACGGACGGCGGGCGTGCGGTCGGCGTTCTCGGTCATCGGCTTCGGGGGGCCGCCGAGCTCGGGATTCGTCGGCGTCATTCTCGATGACTGGGACGACCGCGAGCGATCGGCGCAGGACATCATCGGCGAGGTCCAGCCGCAGTTCTTCGCCGTGCCCGGTGTATTCGCCTTCGCCCTGAATCCGCCGGCGTTCGGCGGCTTCGCGCCGCCCGTGCAGTACGTTGTCCAGCATCGGGACTTCGAGACGCTCGTGCAGGGGATGGATGCGCTGACCGCGCGCGCCGGCTCCATTCCCGGTCTCATCAACGTGGACACGGACCTCCGCGTGACGAAGCCGGAGCTCGTCGTCACCCTGGACCGCGATCGCGCGGAGGATCTGGGCGTACCCGCGCGCGACATCGCGACCACGCTCCAGACGCTGCTCGGCGGCCGCGACGTGAGTCGCTTCACCTCCGACAACAAGCTGTACGACGTCATCCTCCGGCTCGACCCCGAGGAGCGCGCGACGCCATCGGACATCACCGGGCTGCAGGTGCGCGGCCGCGATGGCATGCTCGTGCCGCTCGGCGCGGTGGCCGCGGTCGAGGAGCGCGTCGGTCCGCGCCAGCTCAATCACTTCAACCGGGTCCGCGCGTTCACTCTGTCGGCGAGCATGGCACCCGGCTTCACGCTCGGCCAGGCGCTCGATTCCCTGCACGCGGCGGCGGCCGAGGCGCTGCCGCCGGGCAGTACCGTGGAGCTGGCGGGCGAATCGCGGGAGTTCGAGGAGAGCGGCAGTGCGCTGTACTTCGCCTTCGCGCTGGCGCTGGTATTCGTGTTCATGGTGCTGGCGTCGCAGTTCGAGTCGCTGCTGCACCCGTTCACGGTGCTGCTGGCAGTGCCGCTCGCCGTCACTGGCGCGCTGGCGGCGCTCTGGATCGCGGGCTCGACGCTCAACGTCTACAGCCAGATCGGGATGATCCTGCTGATCGGCCTCGTCTCGAAGAACTCGATCCTGCTCGTGACGTACGCGAAGGATCTGCTCGATCGCGGTCACGACGCGCTGTCCGCGATGCGCGAGGCCGGACGCATCCGCCTGCGCCCGATTCTGATGACCTCCTTCTCCGCGATCTTCGGCGCGCTCCCGATCGCGCTCGGCCTGGGTGCCGGAGCGGGAAGTCGCCGGCCGCTCGGCTACTCTATCATCGGGGGACTGGTCGTCTCGACGCTCCTCACCCTCTATCTCGTGCCGGCCGTCTTCGTGATGCTAGAGCGCATGCGAGGCGGACGCGCGGCATCGCCGGTGCGCGTCGTGTCCGATCGTCCCCTCCCCGGTTCATACGAACCGGTGACGACGAACGCGACCGCATCGCTGGAGGCCCCATGAACTGGAGGATCAGCAGCCCGTCGGCGCGCTCCGGCGTGGCGGTGAGGCTGAGCAGATCGGTTCGGCGGTCGATTCTGCTGGCCGCCCTGACGCCCCTCGCCGCAGTGGGACTGCCCTCAGCGGCGACCGGTCAGGGCCCGGGCGACGGCGTCCCCGTCGTCACGCTCGACGAAGCTCGGCGTCGTGCTGCATCGGTCGATCCGGATGCGATCGCCGCGCGAGGCAACGTGGACGTCGCGATATGGGAGCGCCGCGCCGCCCGCGCCGATCTGCTCACGCCCAGCGTGACGGCGGCACTCGGCTACACGCATTTCTCCGACCCGTTCTTCAACTTCGGCACGGGCAGCATCAGCCCGAACGCCACCAGCGCGACGCTGCAGGCGAGCTACACGCTGCTGGGTGCGGGAAAGCTCGGCACCCTCAGGAGCTCGAGTGCGTCGATCGAGAGCGCCGAAGCGCGCGAGACCGCGATCGGGTTCCGGACGGCGCTGGCCGTGGATGCCGCCTATTTCGCCGTCATCGCCGACCGCGATCTGCGACGTGTTGCGGCGGAGCGGTTGCGCCGCGCGGAAGAGCAGTTCGGCGTGGCCCGGGCGCGGGTGCTGGCGGGTGACGCGATCGCATCGGACTCGCTCCAGTTGCTGCTCGAGGTCACCCGCGCCCGCGTCGCACTCCTGAGCGGCGACTCCGCGGTAGTCGTCTCGCGACTCCGGCTCGGGCGGCAGATCGGTCTCTCCGGACCCGCGGATCCCGCGTCCACTGACACGTCCGTGCCGCCCGCACTGCCCATGAGCCAGGACGAGATGGCCGCCGAGGTGCGCGCGCGGGGACCGGATCTCGAAGCGGCGCGGGCCGCCGAGCGCCGCGCGAGTGCGGAGCTCGGGGTGGAACGGGAAGCATATCTCCCGGAGGTCACGCTGGGGCTGACGACGGGAGCGTACGATGCCGAGCTGTTCCCGTCCGCGCTCAAGCGCACGCAGGTCGGCTTCACGGTCGCGCTCCCGATCTGGAACGGCGGCGCGCGCGAGCTCGCGGTTGCCCGGGCGCGCGTGCAGCGCGACGTAGCCAGGGCCGAGCGGGAAAACCTGGAGCGCGCGGCCCGGGAGCTGGTCGCCGAAGCATGGCATGCCTACGGCACATCGCGCGCGGGCGTCGACCTGGCATCGGTCGGCGTCGCGGTCGCGACCGAGAACTACCGCGTACAGCGTGCGCGATACCAGGAGGGTGCGACGACGATCCTCGAGTTGCTGGAAGCGCAGGTCGCGTTGAGCGAAGCGGACGCATCGCTCGTGCGAGCGCGCTACGCGACGCGCCTCGCGCTCGCGCGCATCGAGGCGCTCCTGGGCCGCCGCATCTTCGAAACACCACGCAATGACCATTGAGGCGAACATGAGAAGCAGCATCGAGGAGCAGGAAGCGCGGTCCCCCACGCGGCCGAGGCGACGCATCCTGATCGCGAGCGCGATTCTGCTCGTCGGTCTGGTGGGGGTCGCCGTCGTCGCGAGGGATCGGTTTGGTCCGGTGGCCAGCGCGCAGGACGCGAGTGGGGCGAGCGGCGCCGCGAGCATGCCGCCGATGCCGGTCGATGTCGACACGGCGCGGCGGGAGTCGATCGTCGATGCCGTCCGCGCGACGGGACACATCGAGGCCGTACAGGCGATCGAGCTGCGGCCCGATGAGCCGGGGCGCATCACCGAGCTTCTCTTTAGGGAAGGGCAGTCCGTGAGCCGCGGCACGCCGCTGATCCGGATCGATGACACCATGCTCCGCGCTCAGGCCGAGCGGGCGCGGGCGGAGCGCGATCTCGCGGGACAGCAGCTCGCGAGAGCGCGCCGGCTGCGCGACCAGAATGCCTCATCGGCCGCCGATCTCGAGCGTGCGGAAGCGGCGGCACGGAGCGCGGAAGCGACCCTGGCGGTGCTGGAACTGCAGATCGAGCGGACCACGGTGCGCGCGCCGTTCGCCGGGGTCGTGGGCCAGCGGTTCGTCAGTGCGGGCGACTACGTCACGACCGCGACGAGGCTGCTCACGCTCCAGACGGTGGATCCCCAGCGCGCCGTGATCGAGGTTCCCGAGCGCCACGCGGTGCGTCTGCGGAGGGGACAGATCGTCGAGTTCACCGTCGCGGCCGAACCGGGTCGCGTGTTCCGGGCGCAGGTGGACTTCATCGATCCGGTCGTGCAGAACGAGAATCGGACGATCATCGTGAAGTCGCGGGCGCCGAACCGCGACGGCACGCTGAGGCCCGGCATGTTCATAGAGGCCCGGCTGTCGACGGACACGCGACCGAATGCGGTCGTCGTGCCGGAAGACGCGGTGCAGCCGCTGCGGACCGTAAACGTGGTCTGGGCCGTCGAGAACGGGAGAGCGAGCCGGCGCATGGTGGAGCTGGGCGCACGTGCGCCGGGCATCGTCGAGATCGTGCGTGGCGTCGAGGCGGGTGAGGTGGTCGTCGTCGGGGGCCTGGAGCGCATGGCCGAGGGGATGCCGGTGGCGGCGCAGCCTCTCGGCGGCGCGGGGAGTGCACCGCCGGATGCGGCGCCGCCTGGTGCGTCACAGCCATGAGGGCGGTTGGACATGTCGCCGCATCGGGCTACTTCGCGTGAAGCCGACTTCGGCGATATGTCCAACTCAACAGGGCGTCCCGAGCGACGTTTGGCGTGAGCCCCCGTGCCTTCCGCATCCAATCGAGGAACGGGGCGCGCTGATCGGGCCGGCGCCCCGAGCGCGCTCGGGCTCTCGGAACGCTCCTTGCGACCCCTGCCGGAAAGCCGTCGCACCGTCTGGAGGACCACCGTGACCGCACGCCCGTCGACCACGCGTACGATTCGAACGGACCCGAATACCGGGATCCCCGACCTCATTCGCCAACTTGGCGAAGACTCGAAGCGCCTCGTCAACGACGAGATCCGGCTCGCGAAGCTGGAAGCCGGGGACAGCATGCACAGCGCGTCGCGCGGTGCGCTCTGGCTTGGCGTCGCGTTCGGCATCGGGGTCGTCGCGCTCACGGCGCTGACGGTGCTCCTCGCGTCGGCGATCGGCCGTGCGTTCAACGGGAACTACTGGGCGGGCGCGTTGATCACGGGGGCTATCGAGCTCATCGTGGCGGCGATCCTGATCAAGAAGGGCCTCGCGGACTTCGGGGAGCCGTCCTACACGTTCGACGAGACGCGCGAGGAGGTGAAGGAGACCGCTCGCTGGGTCTCCGAGGTGCGGGCGGAGCGCGGGAACGGGGCGACGATACACTAGTGGACTGATTGCGAGTTGTTGACGGCGGTGGAACTGCATTGAACCGCGGAGGATCGCAGAGGTCGGCGCAGAGGAACGCAGAGGTCGGCGCGGAGAATCGCGGAGGACTGCACACCGAAGGAGCTCCCGACCGCCACGAGCCTGGAATGATTGGATGAACGACCTCGGGAAGCCATTGCGTCCCGAGTCCGTTTCCAGGGTGTTCGTCCGGGCTCGTCGCGGCCAGACCCAGGATCGGTGTGCCGTCCTCTGCGTTCCTCGCCGTTTCTCCGCGTCCTCCGCGGTCGATGTCGCGCGTCGTCCGCGGTCCAACGTCGGGTGACCACCGCGGTTCGCGGACATCCCATCCCGATGAGGGAAGCACTTCTCTGCCCCCTCCGCTCCCCGCTCGCCCTTCCCCCCGACCCAACCGTTTCGCGATGCCCCGTGTCTATCCCGATGTGCACACGTCGCAGCTCGCGGTCGCCGGCGCGCCGGTATCCCAGGTGAGTGAGCGCCACCTGATCGCCGGACTTCTGGCCGGCGATCGGGCAGCGGGACGCGCGCTGTACGACGCGCACGCCCCGCGGATCTACCGGCTCGTGTTCCGGATCGCCGGTGACGAGGAGCTGGCGCGCGATTGCACGCAGGAAGCGTTCATTCGCGCGTTCGAGCGGCTGGATGACTTTCGCGGGGAGGCGGCGTTCGGCACGTGGCTCCATCGGATCGCGGTCACGGTGACGCTGAACGCGATCCGGAAGCAGAAGCGATGGTGGAAGCGGGAGACCGGATTGGATGCGGCGGCGGACGTGCCGTCCACGGCCATCCGGTCGGAGCCCGATCTCAAGGAGCGGCTCAGCGCGGCCATCGATGCCCTGCCCGAGATCTACCGGGTGGTGGTCGTGATGCACGACGTCGAGGAGTACACGCACGTGGAGATTGCTGGAGTGCTGGGGATTCCCGTCGGTACGTCCAAGGCCCGTCTGTCGACGGCGCGGGCGAAGCTGCGGCAGGCCCTGGCGGACTTCGCCGAGGAGTGGAAGGCATGAGCGAGAGCCGGTTCGACGAGGCGATGCGGGCGGTGGCACGCGAGTACCGCGTGCCGGCCGATCCCCCCCTCGAGGCGATGTGGGAGGAAATCGAACGTGCGCACTGGAGTCGCGCGGGCGGCGCCTCGCACCGTCGCGGTGCACGCCGCATCGTGCGCGCTGCGCCATGGCTGGTGGCGGGGATCGGGATGGCGGCCACGCTCATGATCGGGATCGCGATCGGAAGCCGTGGGGTCACGCCGCTTCCGGCGCCGGTGCCGGAGCTCGAGCGGATGCGCGCGACGGTGGAGTCGGAGTCCGCGCCGTACGAGCTCGCGACCGGGCGGCACCTCGATCAGGCCGCCGCCCTGCTCGTCGCCCTGCCGTCCGAGGCCGCCGTCGGCGGGACGAGCTTCGCGCTGGTGGAGCAGGCGCACGACCTGTTGTCGACCACGCGGATCCTGCTCGATTCCCCGGCCGCCGACAATCCCGACGTCCGGGCGCTGCTCCGCGATCTCGAGCTCGTTCTCGCCCAGGTTTCGCGCATGTCGACGCGCAACGCCGAGCCGGGCGAAGTGCAATTGATCACCGATGTGATTCTGGAGCGCGACGTCCTGCCGCGACTGCGGTTGGTGGCTTCCGTACTCCCGTCCAACATGGGACCGTGAGGAGATGATGATGCCGCGAATGACCCTGCCGATGCTGGCGGTGGCGATGATCGCCACGGCGATGGATGCGCAGGAACCACCGACGGCGCCGCCGCCGACGCCCCGGGCACCGGTGCTAGCCCCGCCGCCGGGGGTCGCCGAGGCCGCCGAGCGGGTACGACTGGAAGCGGAGCGCCTTCGCTCGCGCGTGTGGCCGGATTTCGAGCTCGCGCGCGAGCTGCAGGAGTCGGTGTTGCTGCACGAGCTCGCCCCCCGGGTGCAGGAGCTCGAGTGGCAGCTCCAGCACGAGCTCGCGCCGCAGCTCGAGCACGACTTCGAGTGGCAGCTCGAGCACGAGCTCGCGCCGCGGCTCCAGGACCTCGAGTTTCGACTGCACGAGGAGGCGCTGACGTTCGAGCGCGATTGGGCACCGCACGATTTCGACCTGCTGCAGTTCGACACGCAGTGGGAGCGTGCACTCGAGATGGAGCAGATGACACAGCATCTCGAGACCGCGAGCATCGAGGCGCAGCAGCTCCAGCAGGAGTCCATGCGCGGAGCACTCGCGCTCTGGCGCACGCCGTACGCGATCGATCTCCCGGAATCGCGGTTTCCGCAGGACCCGGCCGATTCGCTCTACCGCATTGCGCGCGAGATGCTGAATCGCGGCGAGTACCGGCGCGCCGCGCAGACGTTCCGCCAGATCGGCGAGCGCTTCGCGACATCACGCTACGCGCCCGACGCGCTGTACTACGAGGCGTTCGCGCTCTACCGCATCGGCACCGTCGCCGACATGCGCGCCGCGCTGACCCTGCTCGATCAGCAGCGCGAGCACTTCCCGCGCTCGGAGACCGATCGCGAAGCCTCGTCGCTCGCGATGCGCATCCGCGGCGAGCTTGCCGCGAACGGCGACCGGCAGGCGGCGAGCGACATCCGGGGCATGGCGGGCCAGGGCCGCGCGCCATCGTCGCCGACGCCCGGCGTACCGCCAACCGGCGTCCGTGCGCCGTCGCAGACGCCTCGACCCACGCAGGCCGGGGCCCAGCAGGCGACGTGCGATCGCGACTCGCTCGCCGTCAAGCTCGAGGCGCTCAGCGCCCTGAGCCGGATCGAATCGCCGGAAGTGACGCCGGCGCTCCACCGCGTCCTCCAGCGGCGCGACGAGTGCTCGGCGAGCCTGCGCCGCCGCGCCGTGCTCCTGCTCGGACAGCAGGCCGGCGCGCAGACGGGTGATGTCCTGATCGAGGTCGCGCGGAACGATCCCGACGACGACGTCAAGCGCGAGGCGATCAACATGCTCGCGCGGGTGCCGAGTGACCAGGCCGTGGCCGCACTCCAGCAGATCGTGCAGACCGGCGATGCGCAACTCAGCGCCTCGGCCATGCGCGCCCTCAACGCGAACACCAATCCGATCGCGCGGCAGGCCGTGCGCACGGTGCTCGAGCGGAACGACATCGCGGAATCCGTGCGTCTCCGGGCGCTCCAGAGCTTTTCCCGCGCGTCGCCGGAGGAAGCGGCGTACCTGCGCGGCGTCTACCCGAAGCTGGAGAGCCGTCGGTTGCGCTCGCAGGCGATCAGCACGATCTCGCGCCTCGACGGACCGGAGAATCAGCAGTGGCTGGTGGCGCTCGCGCGCAACGAAGGGGAAGCGATGGAGCTGCGCACGGAAGCCGTGTCCCGCCTCGCGATCACCGCACCGATAGCCGATGTCGCTCGGCTCTACGACCAGGCCGGGGACCGCCGGCTCAAGGAACGCATAATCGTCAGGCTCGCGGCGCGCGACGAGGACGCCGCGGTGGACAAGCTGATCGCGATCGCCCGCAACGATCCCGACCACGAGTTGCGCCGCGAAGCGATCGCCCGCCTCTCGCGCAAGAAGGACCCACGGACCACGCAGCTTCTCCTGGAGATAATCGGCCGATGAGCGCCTCACTCCACTCCCCGATCGCGGCTCGCGTGCTGGCGTTCGTCGCCGTTGCCGCCGCCCCTCTGAGCACCCTCGGCGCCCAGTCGCTGACGCAACGCGTCGACGCCGTGCGCGACGGCGTCGTGCAGTTCAATTATCCCGCGCGTGCCGGCGTCTGCGGCAACGGACGGAGCTACATCTCCTATGCGCCGGGCTCCTTCGTCGGATCGAACGTGAGCGTCGTGAACGGCGTGCCGAGCGAAGGATGCGAGCCGGGTCCGGTCCGCGTGATCATCGCGCGGGCGGGCGGCATGACGACGGCGATCGATGCGTTCGTCGGCGGCCCGGCCACCGTTCCGCCGGGCGTCAGCGATCTGGGCGCCGTCGCGGCCGCGCAGGCACACGAGTATCTGCTGGAGCAGGCCAGCCGCCTCGACGGCAAGCCTGGACGCGACGCGATCTTCCCGGCGATGCTCGCCGAGGGCGCGACCGCATCGGCGCCACTCATCGCCCTGGCACGCGACCGTGCGCGCCCGCTGGAGACGCGGCGATCGGCGATCTCGTGGATCGGGCGGATGTCCGAGGCGCCGGGGCGCGCTGACGGGCCGGCGGTGGCGTCGCTCGCCGACATGGCACGCGCGCGCGACGACAACCCATCGGTGCGCCAGCAGGCCGTGAGCACACTCGCGCGCCTCGGGCAGGGCGAGGGCGTACCGACACTGATCGAGATGGCGCAAGCGAGGAACGACGCCTGGCTCGCCGAACAGTCGGCGACGCAGCTCTCCCGCTCGGGGGATCCGCGAGCGAGGCAATGGCTGCGGAGCGCGGTGCAGGCCGCGGACACTCCGGATCCGGTTCGGCAGCTCGCGATTCGTGGCCTTGGTGGCCAGTACGCCACGGCCCAGGACATGGCGATGCTGCGGCAGGCGTACACGCGTCTCTCCTCCACGAGTGCGAAGGAGCGACTGGTCTCGACGCTGGCGACGCTCGGCGGCCGCGAAAACGTGGAATGGCTGCTCGGCATCGCGCGGAGCACCGGCGAGACCACGGCGCTGCGGCGCCAGGCGGCGCTCGCTGCCGAGAAAGCCGGCGCGAGCGCGGCCGAGCTCGCGCAGCTCTACGACAGCACGAGCGACCGCGACGTGAAGTACGCCTTCGTCGAGGTCTACGCGCGGCGGGGAACGGATGAAGCGGTCAGCAAGCTGATCTCGATCGCGAAGGACGATCCGGACAGCATGGTGCGCCGGCGCGCGATCACGCGGCTGTCGAGATCGACCGATCCACGGGCGATCCAGGCCCTGCAGGAGATCATCCAGCCGTAAACGGTTCGGTGGAGCCGTGCGTATATCCGAGGTGGGCGCTAGTCGCCCACCTCGACGTGCTTGTGGCATCGCGGTCATCGGATCGCACTCGGCCGGCGCTGCTGCGCGCGCACGGCCGTTTTATTTTCGTGGCCAAACCCAGAGACGTCATGCGCAAAACGCTGCTCTCGCTCCTCCTCCCGAGCCTGATCGTTCCCGCCGAGATCGCGGCCCAGAATGCCGGAGCACCGATGGCAGCGCTGGAGGTCTTTCTCGACTGCAACGCGCGCAGTTGCCAATCCGATCACATCCGCAACGAGATCGCGTACGTGAACTGGGTGCGCGACCGGACGGTGGCGGACGTCCACCTGCTCATCACATCGCAGGGAACGGGCAGCGGCGGCGAACGCTACGCTCTCGCGTTCGTCGGGCTCGGCGCCTTTGGCGGCGACAGCACCACGATTGCCCTGTCGACCGAACAGACGGCCACGGACTCCGAGCGGCGCGACCGGCTCACGGCGCGCATCGCGCAGGGCCTCATGCGCTACCTGGTGCACACCTCCGCCGCCGACGCGGTGCAGATCGGGCTGGTCCAATCCGGCCGGGCCGGCGCGTCGGACGAGTCCGCGGCTGCGGCGACGACGCCGGCCAGCGATCCGTGGAATGCGTGGGTGTTCTCGCTCGGCTTCGATGGCTCCATGGAGGGCGAGGCGCGCGAGACCGAGCACGAGCTCACCGTCGAACTGAGGGCGAGCCGAGTGACCAGGGACTGGAAGCTCGATCTGGAGGTCGAGGGCGACTACAGCCGCAATCGGTTCGAGCTGAGCGATGGCACTTTCGTGAGCGTGACCGAGGACTGGGGGGTGGACGCCTTTCTCGCGCGCAGCGTCGCCAGACTCTGGTCTGCCGGCCTCGAGATGCGCGCCGGCAGCTCGACTTTCGACAACCAGGATCTGCGGGTGCGCATCGCGCCGGTGCTCGAGTACAGCGTCTTCCCCTACGAGGACTTCACCCGGCGGCAGATCACCCTGCGCTACTCGGTCGGGGCCAATCAGTGGAACTACATCGAAGAGACGCTCTACGGCTACATGGACGAGCGCCGGTGGGATCACGAGCTGGAGCTCGATCTGGAGTTCCGGCAGCTGTGGGGCTCGGCGCGGGCGAACATGAGCGGCTCGCACTTTCTCCACGACGCCAACAAGTATCGCGCCTCCATCGGGGGCGGTCTCGACATCCGCCTGATCCGCGGCCTCTCGCTCGACGTCAGCGGCTCCTACTCGCGCGTGCACGACCAGCTCTACGTCGAGGGGGAGGAAGGCCTCACCGACCAGGAAATCCTCCTGCGCCTGCGCTCACTCCAGACCAACTACGAGTTCGACACCCGGGTCGGCCTGCGCTACACGTTCGGATCGGTTTACAACAACATCGTCAATCCGCGGCTCAATCGGGACCGCTTCTGATCGCCGCCTGCACGGTCACGCCTCGTCCGCGAGACGTGTGAGCGCGTCACCCGACAGCCGGAAGGTCGTCCACTCGTCCATTGCTTCGGCGCCGATGGCGTGGTAGAAGCGGATCGCCGGCTCGTTCCAGTCGAGCACCGACCACTCGAGCCGTCCGCCGCCACGGTCGACCGTGGTGCGCGCCAGCGCCGTGAGCAGCGCGCGACCGATCCCGGCACCGCGCCACCGCGGTCGCACGTACAGATCCTCGAGATAGATGCCGCGCCGCGTGAGAAAGGTCGAAAAGTTGTGGAAGAAGAGCACCCATCCCGCAGGCTCGTCACCGACGCGGGCGATTAGCGCCTCCACCACCGGCCGCGCACCGAACATCTCCTCCCGCAGGAGTGCCTCCGTCGCCAGGACCTCGTGCACGAGACGCTCGTACTCGGCGAGCTCGCGAATGAAGTCGAGCATGAGCGGGATGTCGGCCGGCGTCGCGGGCACGATGCGGAGCGCGGCAGAGCCGGCGGCGCCACTCACCGAATGGCTCGCTCCAGCACGACGCCATCGAGCTTCTCGGTCGGCCTGACACCAAGGACGCGCGCGAGTGTTGGCGCCAGATCGACGATGCGGACGAAGTCCTCGTAGGCGCCCGCGCGAAACCACGGACCGTGGAAGATCAGTGGCACGTGCGTGTCGTAGTCGAAGGGCGAGTCGTGGCGCGCGTTCGGAACCGTCATCCAGACGTTGTGCGGCTCGAGGGTCACGACGAGCTCCGCCTGCGCCTCATCCGGAAGCAGGTGCCGCCAGCGTCGCGCGACGTCGTCGTCGTCGCCGGCACGGGCGAGCGCGGCCACCGCATCGACCCGGAGCACGCCAGGCACCGCGCGCGCCGCGGCGGCGAAGTTCCCCAGCAGCGAGTCCGGAGACAGCCGCGTGCGGTCGAACGCCCGACGGTTCAGGAACACGACGCCCCTGTCGAACTCCACCGCGAGCGTGTCGATGCCGGCGTCGTGCAGCCTCGCGCGCGCGTTCGCCAGCGCCCAGTCGAGGTCCACCCGTCGGGCGTCCGGCACGCGACCCCGCGCCAGCAACTCGGGAAACGACCCCACGCCGTGGTCCGCCGTCAGCGCGATCGCGATGCGCGACGGATCGCGCAGGGTGAAGAGCGAATCGAGAAAGCGCCCGATCGCGCGGTCGAGCCGCAGGACCTGATCGTGCTGCTCCCGGGAGTCGGGCCCGAATCGATGGCCGATAGCATCGCTCGCCGAGAGCGAAATGATGAGCAGGTCCGGGGCGCCGCGAGTCCCCAGCTCCAGCGCCCGCACGCCCTCGAGGGCGAACGAGAGCGTGAGGTCATCCATCCACGGCCACGCGATGATCCACCGCGCCGCCTCGGCGCTGTCGGCCGGCAACACGTGCGGAAACGTGAACAGCGTGCCGCTGCTCTCCACATCGACGGTGTCTGGCTCCGGGTACGCAGTGTCCGGGAGGAGCAGTGTCCACGCCTCACCCGCCCTCCGATACGGCTCGCCGCGGGCGTTGAACGCCCCGACCCATGACGGGAGCGTGTCGCGATACCAGCGACTCGTCGTGAAGGTCGCCGGCTCGGCGTACCAGAAGACGTGCGGTCGCGTCGAGCGGCCGACGGGGAAGATCGCGCCGACATCCTTCCGCGAAACGGAGAGGATTCGCGTGTGCTCATCGCGGGCGAAGAGCCAGTCGACGAGGGTGCTGCCGACGAATCGGGTGGGCGACGCGCCGGGGCCGATCGCATCCACGAGCGAGGCGTCCGGATCGTAGACATTGGTCGCGTTCGAGATGATCCAGGTACTCCGCGGAAATCGCCCGGATAGCGTCGTCGCGTGGCCGGGCGAGGTTTCCGGAATTGCGTGATCCTGGTGCGCGTTCGTGAAAACCGCCCCCTCGTCCAGCAGCCGGTCGAGACCGCCATCCAGCTGATGACGAAATCGCTCGAAGTAGTCGGCGCGGAACTGATCGAGCACGATCACCACGGCGAGCGCCGGACGGTCGGCGCCAGCGCCGGCGCGATCCCCCCCGGCCGCGCCCGCCCCGCGCATGCCGCCGCATCCGGCGCAGGCCGCGAGCGCGAGAATCGTCGTGACGCTGGCGACGAATCGGGCGGTCGTCATATGACGTAGGGGCGGGGGTGCAAGTGATGTCACCAGTGGCAGAGCGCGCCAGGGTCCGCCAGCCGATCGCTGGACTGTCAGGGCGCGTCGGGACCGGCTCGTGATCGCGCCCGGGCCGGGCGTGCCTCGAGTGTCCGGCCGATGATGACGGTCGTCGAGAGGCGCGCGTCCGTCTCTGGAATGTGGGGCCGCCCCCGCCCCGAGGCAACGCTCGCGCCGTCACGAGCAGGAAGCTCGCGTCGCGGCGACGACCGTCGTAGTATGGAGCGGACGCGGAGTGGATTCATTCACAGGCAGCACGAGGTGCTGGATGACGCAGCCCAATGGCGGGCAGCGGCGAGCGAGCAACGCGAGCGGAAGCGGCGTGGGTGCGCGCCTGACCCGGGTGGCAGTCTATTATGCGCTCCTCCTCGGAGGCGCGTTCGCGTTCTCGCGATCACTCCTCTAGTCGGCCCCGGCGTCGATCCGCGACGCCGTGGATCGGCTCACCGGTGGCGAGGGGCTCACGGGTGGAGCGTTCAGCCTGCAGCCCCTGGTCGATGCGGCGGCGCCCACCGTCCCCGAGGGGCTCGCGCTGACGGCCGTACTCGCGATGCTCGCCGCGCTGAGCCTCGCCCTGCCGGTGGCGTGGGT
>CAYLPM010000614.1:0-3252 GCA_964385525.1 uncultured Gemmatimonadaceae bacterium | reverse complement strand
CGAGTGCGGCGGTGGGAGCAGCGTCTGTCGCCATGGAGCGAGATGGTGCGGTCGTTCCGCTCGGATGGGTTCTACGAGCGGTTCCCCGCGAAGGGGCAGGTGGAGCGCGTCGGGCGCATCCACAAGGAGCTCGCGCGGGCGGCGGGCATCGAGCCCGTGGCGCGGACGAGCAGGCGGAAGGAGGGCGCGGGGCGTCGGTAACAGGCGCGAACGTCCCGATCGTTGCACGGCTCGCATTGACGCCTCCCGGCCCCCGGGCCTAATGTCTTCGCGAGGCTCCCGCCCGGGAGCCTCGCCCACACGAGGACGACTCTTGGCACTCGGCCCAGGCGCGCGACTCGGCCCATACGAGATCCTCCAGCCCATCGGGGCGGGCGGCATGGGCGAAGTGCATCGCGCGCGGCACCTGAAGCTCCGCCGCGACGTGGCGATCAAGGTCCTCCCGACCGACCTCGCGGCCGATCGCACGCGCCTCGCCCGCTTCGAGCGCGAGGCCCGCACCGCCTCGGCGCTCAACCACCCCAACATCGTCACGATCTACGACATCGCCGAGCACGAGGGCACGACGTACATCGCGATGGAGCTGGTCGAGGGGCGCACGCTGCGGGACCTCATCGCCGAGGGGCCGCTGCCGGTCGAGCGGACGCTGCGCATCACGGACCAGCTCGCCGATGGACTGGCCAAGGCCCACGCAGCCGGGATCGTGCACCGCGACATCAAGCCGGCCAACGTCATGGTCACCGGGGACGGGCTGGTCAAGATTCTCGACTTCGGGCTGGCAAAGCCGCTCACCACGGAGCGCGCCGAAGGCGTCACGGCTGGAACGCTGACCGACACGCGCGAGGGGATGGTCGTCGGCACGCCCCATTACATGTCGCCCGAGCAGCTCTCGGGCGATGCGATCGACCATCGCTCCGATCAGTTCGCGTTCGGCGTGCTCGTCTACGAGATGATGAGCGGGAAGCCGCCGTTCGACGGCCCATCGCTGGGCGCGGTGATCAGCGCCATTCTCGTCGCGCCCACCCCTCCCCTGCGTCACGTGCGTCCGGAGGTGCCAGCGGAGCTCGAGCGCATCATCTGCCGCTGCCTCGAGAAGGATCCCGACCGGCGCTTCCCGTCGACCGCGGCACTCGGCGCGGAGCTGCGCCGATACGAGGAACGTCGTGTTCGCGCTGCACACGGCGTCATGGCGATGCTCCGGAAGCCCGTCTCCGTGGGCGTCTTCGCGATGGCGTTGTTCGCCCTCGGCATCGCGAGCTGGCTCTGGTGGCGCGGCGCCGGTGCGCGATGGGCCGAGCACGAGGCACTCACCGAGATCGCGCAGCTCATCGAGACCGGTGACCTCTATCAGGCGTATCACCTCGCGCGCCGTGCCGAGGTGTATCGCCCAGAGGATCCCGAGCTCCAGAAGGTGTTCGACCGGATCACCCTGCCGATCAGCGTCAACACGATTCCGGACGGCGCGCGGGTGGAGGTGAAGGGATACGGGACACCGGACGCCGAGTGGGCGAGCGTCGGCTTCACGCCGATGACGCTGCGGATCCCGTACGCCCTGATGCGCTGGCGGATCACGCGGGATGGCTATGAACCGTTCGAGGGTGCCCCGTTCTCGGGTCCCGCGATCGGCGCACTCGCGCAGGGACTCTTCCTCGATACGACCGGCACTCGACCTCCGGGCACCGTTCGCGTGCATGGCGGACCGCTCAACGCGCTGCCAGGTGCACGGCCCCCGGCCGAGCTGCCCGTCGTGCAGGTCGAAACCTTTTTCTTCGACAGGTTCGAAGTGACCAACCGGCAGTTCAGGGAATTCGCCGGGGGCGGCGGATACCAGACGCCGGACTGGTGGCCGGCGCCCATCCTGCGGGATGGACGCGAGATCCCATGGGCAGAGGCGATCGACGCGTTCCGCGACGCGACAGGACGCCACGGCCCCGCGACGTGGGAGCTCGGCGCACCACCGGCGGGCCAGGACGATCACCCCGTCGGCGGCATCAGCTGGTACGAGGCCGCCGCTTACTGTTCATACGCCGGCAAGACGCTGCCGACGATCTATCACTGGTTCAGCGCGCTCGGGCAGGACCAGCTTTCGGACATCCTCGTTCACAGCAACATCGATGGCGTCGGGACGGCTCCGGTCGGCCAGTTCCGCGGGCTCGGCGCGTACGGGACGTACGACATGGCCGGCAACGTCAAGGAGTGGGCGTGGAACGCGACCGGGAGCGATCGCTACATCCTCGGCGCGGCGTGGAACGAGCCGTCGTATCTGTTCAAGCACCTCGTGGCGGCGGATCCGATGGAGCGCGACGCCACGCACGGCGTACGCTGCGCCCAGTACCCTCAGCCTCCGGCCGCGCACCTGCTGGCGGCGGTGACGCCGCAGCGTCAGTACGAGCAGCCGGACCCGGTCAGCGACGAGACATACGCCCTTCTGCGCAGCATGTACGCCTATGATCGCGCCGGCTCGCTCGACGCGCGAGTGGAGCGGGTCAACGACAGTCTGCCGAACTACCGCCGCGAGACGGCCTCGTTCAGAACAGCCTACGGCAACCAGCGGATGGAAGTGCACCTGCTGATCCCCCACGACGCCTCGCCGCCGTACCAGTCGGTAATCTGGTATCCGGGCGATGACGTGTACGTGCATCAGTCGAGCGAGCGATTCTCATCGGCGTATCTGTTCGACTTCCTCCCCCGTGCCGGCCGAGTGCTCGTTCATCCCGTGTATCTGGGGATGTACGAGCGCTTCGAGCCTCCCGATTTCTCGCCGATCGGGCGGCGCGACCGGATGATCCGCTGGTCACAGGACATCGCCCGCACGATCGACTACCTCGAGACACGCCCGGACTTCGACGTGGGGAAGATCGGGTACTACGGGTTCAGCTCCGGCGCGAGCTACGGCCCGCTGTTCGCCGCGATCGAGCCACGCATCAAGGCGAGCATCCTCCTCGGCGGCGGGCTGATTCCGATGGCATTCCAGCCCGAGAGCCATCCGGCACTATTCGCCCCCCGGTCCACGACGCCGACGCTGATGATCAACGGGCTCGACGACTTCCTACTGCCGTACGAGTTGGCGCAGCGTCCCCTCTTCGAGCTGCTCGGCGCACCGGCGGACATGAAGCGGCACGCCCGGCTCGAGGGCGGACACATCCCGCGGAATCGACTCGAGATCATCCGCGAAGTGCTGGACTGGCTCGACCTGCATCTGGGACCGGTTCAGCAGGCATCGACGCTGGCCGAGACGCAGCCGTAAGCGTC
>CAYLPM010000613.1:0-5491 GCA_964385525.1 uncultured Gemmatimonadaceae bacterium | reverse complement strand
ATCCGCGGGCGCGTCGGTGTTTCCCTCGCCTGCGCTCCCTCCTTCGCCTGACAGACACCGCGCCGGCGCCCCCTACATTGGAGTCGCGGGAGGCACTCCATGCGACCGCCGTTCACCGTCGAGCAGTTCCTCGATTCGTTCACCAGGTACAACGAGGCCGTCTGGCCCGCGCAGATCGGCTTCTATGTGGTTGCCGCACTGCTCGTCACGCTCGCGCTGCGGCCGTCGCGCCGGTCCAGTCTGTGGATCGGCGGACTGCTGGCAGTGCTGTGGGCCTGGATGGGCATCGTCTACCACTGGGGCTTCTTTGCACGGATCAACACGGCGGCTTACCTGTTCGGCGGTGTGTTCCTGCTTCAGTCCATCGCATTCGTCATCGCCGCCGCCGGCCGCGAGCGCATGGAGTTCCGCTTCGTGGCGGACGGCTACGGGAGGATTGGCGCGGGGCTGGTGGCGTACGCGCTCATCGTCTACCCGATCATCGGAGCGCTGGCCGGGCACGGCTACCCGAACGGTCCGACGTTCGGCCTGCCGTGCCCCACGACGATCGCCACCTTTGGCCTCCTCCTGTGGGTGCGCAACCGAGTCCCCGGGTGGCTGTTCGTGATCCCCGCGGTGTGGTCGATCGTCGGCTCCTCAGCGGCGTTGCGGTTCGGCATCCTGGAGGACTACGGACTTCTCGCCGCGGGCGTGGTCGGCACCGTCGCGCTCGTCCGGAAGAACCGCAAGTGGCGGAAGCAGGCGCGCCGGCTCGCGGCCGAGAAGGCGATCAGGAAGCAGACACCGCTACCCGGACACGAGTCGCCGCGCGCGGCGGATGCACTCGATCTCGCGTGAGTGCAGGCCCTGCTCGCATCACGACGCGGTCGGATACGTAGGCCGAACGCGCTGCCGCCACAACCTGATCCCCTGCCCGATCAGGGCCGGCACGAGCCCGAGCGCGAACGCCACCATCCATTCGTGAAGGGACAGCGGCTGAGTGCCCAGCAGGCGGGCGAGCGGGGGGACGTGCAGCGCCATCCCCTGGAGCGCGAGCGTGAGCGCGACGGCTCCGAGCGCGTAAGGATTCCGGACGACTGCCCGCCAGGCGAGCACCGGCCCGACGCTCCGCGCATTGCCGAGGTGGAGGATCTGGGCCAGCGCGAGCGTCAGGA
The DNA here is from genome assembly GCA_964385525.1 of uncultured Gemmatimonadaceae bacterium. Classification (GTDB taxonomy): domain Bacteria; phylum Gemmatimonadota; class Gemmatimonadetes; order Gemmatimonadales; family Gemmatimonadaceae; genus DATKCV01. Next base: position 4,337 of record CAYLPM010000613.1, on the reverse strand, counting down.
AGCTCATCGTCACCGCCTTCCCGGCGCGCTCCGGACTTGCCAGCGCCCACACGAAGCCGGCGAGCGTCGCGGCGGTGATCAGCGCGGCGTAGAAACCGATCGCGCGGAGCATGGCTGCCGAGAGCAAGGCCGCCTTCGGATCGTGCGGCGGGCGCCGCATGATGTCCGGCTCCGCGGGCTCGAACGCCAGCGCCAGCGCGGGGAACGTGTCGGTCACGAGATTCAGCCAGAGGATCTGCAGCGGGAGAAGCGGGATCGGCAGCCCGGCGACCCCAGCGATGAAGAGCACGAGCACCTCCGCCAGGTTACAGCTGAACAGGTAGAAGACGAACTTCCGAATGTTCGCGAAGATGACCCGTCCCTCCTCGATCGCCGCCGCGATCGTCTCGAAGCGGTCATCCTGGAGCACGACCGACGCGGCTTCCTTCGCGACGTCGGTCCCGCGCCGGCCCATCGCGACGCCGACGTCGGCCGTCTTGAGCGCCGGCGCGTCGTTCACGCCATCGCCAAGCATGGCGACGATGTCGCCGCTCGCCTGGTACGCATCCACGACGCGCAGCTTGTCCGCGGGACTGACGCGGCTCACCGCGCGCGCTTCCACGAGCCGCGCCCTGAGGTCCGTCTCGCTGAGGCCCTCGAGCTCGCGCCCATCGACGACCTCGTCGTCGCGCTCGAGCAGCCCGAGCTGCCGTGCGATCGCCGCCGCGGTGAGCCGCTGGTCACCGGTGAGCATCACCGTCCGGATGCCGGCGCCGTGGAAGCGGGAGATCGTCTCCTTCACGTGCGGCGCGGGCGGATCGACGATGCCCACGAAGCCGACGAAGGTGACACCTGCGAGGGCCTCCTCGGTCGTCGCCGACACCTTGCCCGTGGCCATCCCCAGTACGCGGAGGCCCCGTGATGCGAGCTCGTCGTTCGTCGTCAGGAGCCGCGTCCGACTGGCGTCGTCGAGCTCCCCTTCCCCCTCCGGGCTCAGTACGCGATCGCTGAGCTCGAGCATCCGGCGAGGCGCTCCCTTCACCAGCGCGACGGTCTCGCCATCGCGCGTCCGATGGAAGGTCGCCATGTACTGCCGCTCGCTCGAGAACGGAATCTCTCCGACCTCCGGCCATTCGGCGAGCAGTGCCGCTCTCTCCATGCCGGCTTTCCGCGCGGCGACCACCAATGCGACCTCGGTCGGATCGCCGCGAGGCTGCTGGTTCCCGCCGTCCTCGGCGAGGTCGGCCCGATTGGCGAGCATCGCGATGCGCATCGCCGTCGCGAGCGGCGGCTCGACCGGGAGCGGCACCGGCGATCCCGCGATGGAAATCTCACCGTGCGTGTCGTAGCCGGCGCCCGAGATCGCGTACTCGCGCCCGGCGATCCACAGCGTCGTCGCCGTCATCTCTCCCATCGTCAGCGTGCCGGTCTTGTCCGTGCACACGACGGTCACGGCGCCGAGCGTCTCCACGACCGGCAACCGGCGGATGCTCGCCCGGCGGCGCGCCATCCGGCGCACGCCGACGGCCATCGTGATCGTCGCGATGGCCACGAGCCCTTCCGGAATGGCGGCCACGGCGAGGCTGATGGTGATCTCCACCATCGCGGTCAGCGCTTCGCCGCGCAGGAGTCCGACCGCTCCGACGGCCACCACGGCCACGAGGGTCACCCAGATCAGCCGATGGCCGAGCTGGTCGAGTCGCCGCTCGAGCGGTGTCTTCGTCTCCTCGACACCGCGGACGAGATCGCCGATCCGGCCGACTTCGGTGCGGGCGCCCGTCGCCACCACAACCGCGCGGCCCCGACCGGTGGCGATGGCGGTGGACTTGTAGATCATCGGCGTTCGCTCGGCGAGTGGTGTCGCCGCGTCCACCACCGCATCGGCGCGCTTGGCGACCGGCACGGATTCTCCGGTCAACGGCGCCTCGTTCGTCGTCAGTTCGGTCGCCGCGAGGAGGCGCGCGTCGGCCGGTACGGCCTGCCCGGCCTCGATCTCGATCACATCGCCCGGCACGAGATCCCGCGCGTCGATCTCGACGACGGCGCCGTCGCGGATCACCGTCGCGCGGAGCACGTCGAGCTGGAGCAGCGCGTGCATGGCGCGACGGGCGCGGAGCTCCGTGGTGAACCCGATGACCGTGTTGATCACCAGCACGGCGGCGATCGCCATCGCGTCGATCACGTCGCCGACGGCGAGCGCGATCACCGCGGCGGCCACCAGCAGCAGGATGATCACGCTCCGCAGCTGGTCGAGCAGGATGCGCCACGCGCTGCGCGGCCGAGCCGAGGGCATCGCATTCGGACCGACGTCGCGCAACCGCGTCGCCACCTCGGCCTGTGTCAGTCCGTCCGGAGTGGTCCCGAGCTGCCGGAGCACCTGCTCGGGCGTCGACACATGCCAGGCGCCGGACGCCTCGTCGCGCGATGGTCCGCGCGTCGGCTCAGACAACGTGCACGGGGACACCGGCGGTCAGGCGAGCGACCGCATCGACCCTCCATGGCCGGTAGGACATGCGCTCCAATCTGTTCGATACTGCTCCACGACACCACGGGGAACGTACGCCGGATTCGTCGGCGATTGCCTGACGACGGATACTCCCCTGCTCGCCACACCAAAGCAGTTCCAGAGCGTCATGCTCCCGTATGGCGGCGCGGCTCTCACGGAGGAGCAGACCCGGGCCGTCGCCGCGAATGTCTACACGGCTGGTCGCAAGGTCCAGCGGTGACGCGCCGACTCGCGAGCGTGTCAGTCGGGATAGCGCTCCCGGATGGCGGCTCCGAGTCCGGCGTCACCCATCCCAGCGTTGCGCGGCGCGCAAGCCGGGATGTACGAGGACGAGATACGCACCCATCGCCACGCTCGCGACGATGCCGCCCATCCAGATCGCCGACTCGCTCAGCGCAGCGCGCACCGGCTCCGAGAACGTCTGCGCCACCACGATCATGTGAAAGCCCGCGAACATGAACACGAACAGCGCGATGTACCACAGGTGGGCGCCGCGATCCGCCAGCGACGCGAGCCATGAACCAAGCAGCCCGAAGGCCAGGAACACCAGCAGGTGCGCGCCGTTGTACGCGAACACGTAGGCCGGCGTCACGACAATGGATTCCGGATCGACGCCGTCGCCGATCAGCATGGCGCCGAGCACCGCCGCCGCATGGAACGGCGAGCGGCCCGAGAGAACGCTCACCCCGATGCCGAGCAGCGCCACGATGGCGTAGCCGATGATCCCGGCGACCAGCCCGTGCGCGATCGTGTTCATTCGATTCTCACTCATGGCACCACCCCTGTTGCGTGCACCAGTCCGCCACCGCCGTCCGCCCCTCACCACATTTCGCCGGGCTGCACCGTCGCGGCCCCTTCCGGCAGCAGGTACCTGCCGAACCAGTGTCTCGCTTCGCGCGCGACCCGCTCGAGCGCCCCCGATTCCTCGAACAAGTGAGTCGCGCCCGGAACGATCACCAGTGACTTCGGTCCGCCGAGCGTGCGAAGGGCCGACTGATTGAGCGGAAGGATTGCCGGGTCCGCTCCACCGACGATCAGGAGCGTCGGCGCGGAGGCGGCGTGCAGGTGGTCGCCCGCGAGATCGGGGCGGCCGCCGCGCGACACCACGGCGCCCACCCGCTCGGGCCATTCGGCCGCGGCGATCAACGCCGCTGCCGCTCCCGTGCTGGCGCCGAACAAGCCAATGCGCAGGTGCCGGAGCTCACGTTGCCCGCCCAGCCAGTCCATGACGCCGCTGACACGCGCCGCCAGAAGCTCGACGTCGAAGCGCAACGTCGCCGTCTCCTCATCGATCCGTTCCTCGTCGGGCGTCAGCAGATCCAGCAGCAGCGTCGCAAGGCCGCCACGTCGGAGATCGTCCGCGACCGCGCGATTGCGGGGGCTGAAGCGGCCGCTCCCGCTGCCGTGCACGAAGATCACGATCGCGTTCGCGCCCGGAGGCACGGCTATGGACGCATCCAGCGTCACCCCATCCAGTGGGATCCTGATCTCGCGTTCCGAATCACCCGGTCGAGACTCCGTGCGCACGATGCACCTCCCTTACGAAGCGCCGGCGTGTGCCGGCGTGCCGACATCATTCTCCTCCTCCTCCGCCTCCGCGAGCAGCCAGCGGACTTCGTCGTCCGTCGTCTGCGCGAAGTCGTGATACCACATGCCGACGCCGTAGAACGGTTCCGGCATCGCCAGACACACACACTCGTCGGCGAGACGTTCGAGCGCGGCGCACGCCGCCGTGGAGCCCACGGGCACCGCGACGATGATCTTCGAAGGGCCCAGCTCGCGCAGCGCGGCCACGGCAGCTGCCATGGTGGCGCCAGTCGCGAGGCCGTCGTCGACCACGATCACGGTGCGT
>CAYLPM010000612.1:0-3354 GCA_964385525.1 uncultured Gemmatimonadaceae bacterium | reverse complement strand
CGCAGCCGGGTGCCGTACGGCGGGGCGAACATCCCCGTGACCGCGAACCGGCTCTGCACCATCACGCCCTTCTTCTTGGAGAACGTCTCGAAGCCGAAGAAGCCGTGATGGTGTCCCATCCCGCTCTGCCCAACACCACCGAACGGCAGCTTCGCCTGCCCGAGATGCAGGACCACATCGTTGATCAGCACACCGCCGGAGATCGTCTCCTGAATCACCCGGTCGATGCGGTTCTGCGTCTCATCGAAGTAATACAGCGCGAGCGGGCGCGGCCGGGCATTCACGTAGGCGATCGCCTCATCCAGCGTGTGGAAGCCGACCACGGGCAGGATCGGGCCGAAGATCTCCTCGCGCATCAGCGTGGAGTCCGCGGGCGCGTCGAAGACGAGCGTCGGTGGATACACCCGGTTGTCCACCGAGTACGACTCACCCGCGGGATCTATCGGCACGATGCGCGCGCCGCGCTCGCCAGCCTCGGCGGCCGCGCTCGCGAGCCGCTCGTAGTGGCGGCGGCTGACGATGCGCGTGTAATCGGTGTTCTCGACGAGCGCCGGGTACATCTCCTTCACGATCCGCGGCGCCAAGCGCTCCACCTCCTCGAGCCGCGCGATCGGCACCAGCAGATAGTCGGGTGCGACGCACGTCTGGCCCGCGTTGTAGAGCTTTCCGGTGAGGATCCGCCGCAGTGCCGTCTCGAGCGGAAAGTCGTCGTGCACGATCGCGGGTGACTTGCCGCCCAGCTCCAGGGTCACCGGGGTCAGGTTCTCGCTCGCCGCTCGCATCACGAGCGAGCCGACCCGGCTCGACCCGGTGAAGAAGAGGTGATCGAAGGGAAGCGCCGAGAACCGGCTCGCGACCTCGGGACCTCCGGTGATCGCGGTGACGTATTCCGCCGGAAAGCGCTCGGCGAGGATCGCCGCGATCACCTCCGCGGAGCGCGGCGTGATCTCCGAGGGCTTGACCATCACGTGGTCGCCGGCCGCGAGCGCATCGACGACGGGGCCGAGCGCGAGCAGAACCTCGTAGTTCCAGGCGCCGATGACGCCGACGACGCCGAGCGGCTGGTGCACGATGTAGTTGCGGCTCGGTCGGAGGAACCACGTGGACCCGACCCGCCGGCGCTTCATCCATGACTTCAGGTGGCGCCGTGCATGGCGAATCTGCGCGTAGAGCGGGAAGAGCTCGAGCATCCGCGTCTCCTCCCGCGACCGTCCTCCGAAGTCCGCCGACACCGCCTCGATGAGCTCCGCCTCGTGCGCGCGCAGTCCGTCCCGCAACGCGGCGAGCGCATCCATGCGTCGGCGGTAGTCGGGCGCGCCGAGGGCGAACGCGGCGCGCTGTGCGTCGAACGCGCTGCGGAGCTCGTCAGCGATCGCGGGAGCGGTGGCGAAGTCGGGATCGGGGTCGGGGTCGGGGTCGGCGCGACCCGGCGCGCGATGAGAGATGACGCTCATGCCGGACGATGATACGGTCGAGGGTCCCGGGGCAAGTCGGATGTGTGTGGCCGCCTTTTTGCGCTTTCACGACCGAGCGCGATGCGCACGAGCACGTGCCGCACGCCCTGCGGCGCACTCCGCCGCGCACGATCACGACGCGCAAAGACGTCCGACGGCGCACGGCGGCGAACCATGATCGCGTGCCTGCCGCGGCAACGCCGCGCGATTCCAGACGCCTTTCCACAATGGGGACATCCATGTCGATTCATCACCACTCGCAGTCTTCGCGTTCGCCCGTCGCCTCGCTGATCGCCGCACTGGCGGCGCTCGCGCTCGCCCCGATGGCGATCGCCGGCGCCCAGGGTCCGGCCGTCGACCAGCCTCCCGGCTCGCACGAGCTGGGCATCGATGCCGCGCTGGTCTTCGGACTTGGTGACCAATCGTCCGTGCGCCTGGAGCTGCCGGCCGCGCGCGCGCGCATTGCGTTCACGTCGAGCGCGAACTCCCGGTGGGCGTGGGAGCCGGCGATCGGACTGAGCTACGTCAAGGTGGAGGACGCCGACGGCGTGCTGTTCTACAACGTCGAGGGCGGCGCGCTGTACCACTTTCGGCCGGCCGGCGACCTCGCTGCGCTCGGTGCGACGGTGAGCTACGTGCGCCCGTTCGTCGGCATCGTCGGCTTCACCGGCGACGACGGCGACAACGAAGTGAGCCTCGGCGCCGGGTTCGGGATCAAGCGACCGTGGCTCGAGGACCTGGCGTTTCGGCTGGAGGCGAATGCGGGCTACGGCCTCGACAACGAGGCGTTCCGGTTGGGCGCGTTCGCCGGCCTGTCGTTCTTCACGCGGAATCTGTTCCGCTGAGGAAGACGCGGACGCGGAATCGGCAGCACCGAGGCGAACGCGGAAGCCGATGCGATGAGGCGGACGGTGCAGGCGGCCTGACGGACGCGGGGTCACGTCACGTCGCCCACACCGACGCCTTCTTCGCCCACGTCGTCTCCTGGTACGAGCGCTGAAACGCCCCGGCGGTTTCCTTCAACGCCGCATTGTCGCCCGTCCGCTTGTATTTCGCGACGCCAGCCCAGTACTGCGCTTCCGGTGCCGCATCGCCCTTCGGGTGACGCGCCACGACCTCGCGGAAGCGCGCCTCGGCTTCGACGAACTCGCCCGCGGAAAAGAGAATGCGCCCGAGTCCCAGCCCGAGCTGCGACAGGAAGTCGTCCACCGGGAGGAATCCCTCGATGCGATGGCGCTCGTCGCCCGCGGCGTCGAGCAGCAGGATCGTTGGCGTCCACTCGGCACCGAATCGCTGGCCCAGGCGTTGGAACACCTCGGCCTGGTCGCGGACGTGGACGCGCACGGGCAGGAAGTGCTCGCTGACCATCCGTGCAACGTCGGGATCCGGATACACCTCAGCATCCAGCTGAGCACAGCCACTTCACATCGGCGCCGCGCTGAAGTCGAGCAGCACCGGTTGCCTCCGCTTCGTTGCCTCGCCGAGCGCCGCGTCGGCGTCACGTCTCCAGTCGATCGTCATCGCTTGTCTCCTGACGTTTGAAATTCGCCGTCCTCATGCCGCTCGCGACCAGTGGTTCCCTCAGCTGGATCACATGTCTGCCAACCGCGCCGGTCACGCGACATCGATCGCGCAGGCACTGAGATTGACCGCAGAGGACGCAGAGAAACTGCGAGGAACGCAGAGGACGGCACACCGGTCGGAGGTCTGCCCGCGACGAGCCCGGACGACTGCTTTGGAAACGACCCTCGGGACGCAATGGCTTCCCGAGGTCGTTCATCCAATCATTCCGGGCTCGTGGCGGTCGGGAGCTCCTTCGGTGTGCAGTCCTCTGCGCTCCTCCGCACTCTGCGATCCTCCGCGGTTCAATGCCGCGCGACCTGCCTTCAATACCTCGGAA
>CAYLPM010000611.1:0-2177 GCA_964385525.1 uncultured Gemmatimonadaceae bacterium | reverse complement strand
CCCAGCGATGCAACTCGCCCTCCTGGACTGGATCGTCATCGCAGTCTCCCTGACGATCGCGTTCGTGCCCGCGCTCGTGCTCGCGAAGCGCGCCGGCCGGAGCACCACCGAGTTCTTCACGTCCGGACGCGCCGCGCCGTGGTGGCTCATTGGCGTGTCGATGGTCGCGACCACGTTCAGCACCGACACGCCCAACCTCGTCGCCAACCTCGTCCGTGAGCGCGGGGTGGCGAACAACTGGCTCTGGTGGGCGTTCCTCCTCACCGGGATGCTTACGGTCTTCGTCTACGCGCGGCTCTGGCGGCGTTCGGGGGTGCTGACCGATCTCGAGTTCTACGAGATCCGTTACGCGGGCCGGCCCGCGAGCTTCGTGCGCGGCTTCCGCGCCGTGTACCTCGGGCTCTTCTTCAACTGCATCATCATGGCCTCGGTGAACCTCGCCGCCGCCAAGATCGCCAACGTGATCCTCGGCTGGCCGATGTGGCAGACGCTGCTGATCGTCGCCGGGCTCAACATCGCGTTCGCCGCCATCTCCGGACTCTGGGGCGTGATGGCGACCGACTTCGTCCAGTTCGGCATCGCCATGACCGGTTCGGTGGCGGCCGCGTACTTCGCGGTCCGCCAGCCGGAGATCGGCGGTCTCTCCGGTCTGATCGCTGCCCTGGACCCCGGCACACTCGACATCCTGCCGGACTTCGGCGATTGGTCGATGACGCTGACGGTGTTGATCATCCCGGTCACCGTGCAATGGTGGTCGGTGTGGTATCCCGGAGCGGAGCCCGGCGGCGGGAGCTACATCGCCCAACGCATGCTCGCATCGCGCTCCGAGGCCGATGCGCTCAAGGGAACGCTCTTCTTCAACTTCGCGCACTACGCACTGCGTCCGTGGCCGTGGATCATCGTGGCGCTCGCGTCGCTTATCGTGTACCCGCAGCTCTCCGACATCGCGGTCGCATTCCCGCACGTGGATCCGGCGCTGATCGGCCACGACATGGCCTACCCGGCGATGCTCCGCTTCCTGCCGGCGGGCTTCCTCGGGCTCATGATCGCCGGGCTCCTCGCCGCGTACATCTCGACGATCTCCACGCACCTCAACTGGGGCACGTCGTATCTCGTCCACGATCTCTACCGGCGCTTCCTGCGCCCCGACGCGACCGAGCAGCACTACGTCCTGATCGGACGCATCGTCACGGCGCTGCTGATGGTCGTCGCCGCAGCGCTCACGTTCGTCCTCGACACGGCGCGCGAAAGCTTCGAGCTGCTCATGTCCGTGGGCGCCGGCACCGGCCTGATCTACCTCCTGCGCTGGTTCTGGTGGCGCATCAGCGCCTGGAGCGAGATCGCGGCAATGGCGAGCTCGTTCGTCGTCGCGATCGGCTTCTTCGTCGCCGGCAATCTCGGTGCGGCGGTGCCGACGCACGTCTCGCTGCTCATCACCGTCGCCGCGACCACGGTCGTATGGGTGACCGTCACGTTCCTGACACCTCCGCCCGATCGCGGGACGCTCGTGTCGTTCTACCGTCTGGTGCGGCCGGCGGGCCCGGGATGGACCAGCGTGAGGGCCGACGCGGACGTCGGGCCCGCGCCCGACTCGCTGCCCATGTCGCTGCTGGGATGGGTGCTCGGCTGCACGTTCGTGTACGCGACGCTGTTCGGAACCGGAAGCCTGCTCTACGGCCGTTCGGCGCAGGCGCTCGTGTGGCTCGTGGTCTTCCTCGTGAGCGGCATCGCACTCCTGCGGCTTCTGCCGCGACTGTGGAAGGGATCGGAGCACGCCTGAAACCGACCGTCAAGGCTCTGATCCTCGCCCGCGGCGCCGGCACGCGGATGCGCCGCGCGGACCCCGCGGCGATCCTCGATCCGGCGCAGCGGCGTGCGGCCGATGCGGGGCTCAAGGGCATGATCCCCATCGGCCGTCCCTTCCTGGACTACGTCATCAGCGCCCTCGCGGATGCCGGCATCACCGATGTCTGTCTCGTCATCGGTCCGGAGCATCAGCGCGTCCGCGACCATTACGGCGGCGAAGTGGAGCTCGAGCGCACGCGCGTGCACTTCGCGGTGCAGGAGCACCCGCGCGGAACGGCCGACGCCGTCGCCGCGGGCGAAGCGTTCGCCGATGGTGACCACGTGCTCGCGTTGAACTCCGACAACTACTACCCGGTGCACACGCTGCGCGC
>CAYLPM010000610.1:0-4826 GCA_964385525.1 uncultured Gemmatimonadaceae bacterium | reverse complement strand
TGTACCGACGGCACGACCGTCGCAAGTATGGACGAGAGAGCGAGGATGATCGTCATGGTAACGAAAGGGTACCCGGAGCGAGGAAGCGGGGTCCGATCGAGGACGCCCGAGCCGTCCGCTCCGCAAAACGAACTGCTCTATATGTGCCCATCCGATCACGATATACTTAGACCGGTCAACGGCGGGCTCCGTCGTGTCCGATGCTGTCCCGCCTCACCCCCGCGTTAATGAATGCTCCCCAGCGCGTGCCGCCGGTTCCGGCGGTACTGCGCCTCGTTCAGATGGTCGTACTCGGCCGGTGGCGTGCCACGGGCGAGGATCTGTACCGAGAGGTCATGCGCCTGGTCGAGGCCGGCCCCGGGAAGGAGATCCTCGTGTCCGGGTGCGGCGACGGCGTCACCACCGAGTGGCTGGCCACGCGGACGCGCGCGGCCGTGAGCGGAGTCGACGCGGACAATGAGCGGATCGAGCGGGCCGAGGCCCGCGCCCGCGCTCTCGAGCAGCCGGCCTCCCTGACGTACCAGCAGGCAGAGCCGGAAGACCTGCCGCACGAGAACGAGGTCTTCGATGCCGCCATCGGCGAGCCGCCGCTCTCCGCGTCGGCCGATCCCGGGCGGGCGATCGCTGAGCTCGTGCGGGTAACCAAGCCGTTCGGAAGCATCGTCCTGCTTCAGCCCACCTGGAGCTCCGAGCTCCGGACGTCGGCGCGCGAGCTGCTCGTCGAGCGACTGGGCATGCGGCCCCGGCTCCTCGTCGAGTGGAAGCAGCTGATGCGCGATGCCGGGATCGTCGAGATCCAGGTCCAGGACTGGACGTCCGGGGGGCCCAGCGCGACGGGACGCGCGAGTGGACTGGGCCCGGCATATCAATCGGCGCCGGAGCTGACGTGGCGGCAGAAGGCACAGATCGTCGGCCGGGCCTGGCGGCGGTGGGGGTGGCGCGAGGCCCGGTCGGCGATCGAGCGCGAGGAATCGCTGCTCCGCGAGCTTTCGCACGAGCGAGCGCTGGGCTTTCAGCTGCTCAAGGGCGTCAAATGGCCGCACGGGCGTCCGGCGTGAGCGCCGAGTCGGCGCCGAAGCCTCCCGGCACGCGGGAGAACAGCGTCCCGCGCAGCTACTGCCTGGTGGCGGATGGGCGCTTTGAGCGCGATCTCGCGCCCCGCGAACTGATGGAGTACCGCCGCTCCGCGGCGGGGCAGCTCTGGGTGGACGTGGACAGCACGAACCGCGCGCAGCTCGCCGTGCTCGAAAAGATCTTCGGCTTCCATCACCTCGCGATCGAGGACACCCTCAATCCCGAGACGCGTCCCAAGCTCGAGGACTACGGCGAGTTTCTCTTTCTGGTGATTCGCGGCATCCGGTTCGTCGAGGAGACGGACGATCCCTACGACCTCGAGACATCGAACCTCTACTGCTTTCTAGGCCGCGACTATCTGGTGACGGTCCATGCCGGCCCGTCGCACAGCGTCGAGGAGGTCGCCGAGCGGATCGTCCGGAGTCCCGAGCTCCTCGGCCGCGGCGCCCAGCGGCTGATGCACGCGATCGCGGATGCGGAGATCGATCGGTATTTTCCGCTCCTCGACCAGATCGACGAGTTCGTGGACGGCCTCGAGGAACGGGTCTTCGCGGACTTCGACCGCGACGCCCTGCGCGACATTTTCAGCGTCAAGCGACTCACTCTGACGCTGCGACGCCATCTGGCGCCCCAGCGCGAAGTCTTCAGCACCCTGACCAACCGGCCGAGCGCCCTGCTCGCGCCGGAGACCCAGCTCTACTTCCGGGACATCTACGATCACGTGCTCCGCATCAGCGAATCCCTCGAGACGTACCGTGACCTCTTGAGCAGCACGATGGACAGCTATCTCACGCAGGTGTCCAACCGGCTCGGGTCGGTGACGAAGGCACTGTCGGTGGTCGCCACCCTGAGCATTCCATTCGTGGTCGTGAGCGGCATGTGGGGAATGAACTTCGAGACCGTTCCGCTGGCCGGCGCGCCGGGCGGCTTCTGGGTGCTGTTGCTGGTGCAACTCGCGGTCGGGTTCGGGCTCGTGGCGTTTCTTCGTTGGCGAGGGTGGCTGTGAGCGCGCTTCGCCTCTTCGGGGTGGCCGCCACGGACGGCGGCTCGCCGGCGCCGTTGCCGGAGGGCGTGCAACTCGTCCCTTTCCGCGACCTCGCGGCAATCGTGAACGAGGCGCCGTACGTGGCCGCCGAGGCAGGCGCGCGGGAGTCGGAGGCGCATCTCGCTGTGGTGGCCGGCATTTCGGCCGGGCGGCCGATGCTGCCGGCGCCGGTCGGCGTGATCTTCCAGTCCCGCGAGACCATCCTGCGGTGGCTGGAGCTGCACTACGTCACGCTGAGCGACGGCCTGGCGTTCATCGACGGGCGCGTGGAGGCACGAGTGCACATGCGACTCCGTGAACCGCAGGCGCTGGAGGAGACGCGGTCGGACCTCGCTGCGGTGGCCAGCGAGAGCTTCCGGCAGCTCCGCCGGCACGCCGTGGCGGCGCTGCCGGTGAAGGCGTCGCCACAGTCGGATGAGCTGCTGAGCGGCGCCTTCCTCGTGGAACAGGAGCGATGGCAGTTGTTCGTCGAGGCGGTGAGTGACGAGGAAACGCGACAGAGCGCGCTGCATCTGGAGATGACCGGGCCCTGGCCCCCATTCGATTTCGTGCGCATGCAGTTCGGAGGTTGAGGAGTGTTCTGTCCGGAGTGCGGTACGTGGAATCGTGCCTCCGCGGCGCGGTGCAGCCGCTGTCAGACCGAGCTGCCGGAGGTTCCGGACGCGCCGGGGACGCAGCCCGATGAGGAAATCACGGGACTGCGGCGGGCGACGGGGAGCCGCTACCGGATCGTGCGGCGTCTCGGGAGTGGCGGGATGGCGCACGTCTACCTCGGACAGCACGTCCTGCTCGAGCGGCCGCTCGCGATCAAGGTCCTGTACGCACACCTCGCGCGTGACGAAGAGATGCGCGAGCGCTTCCGCCGCGAGGCCGAGGCGTCGTCGACCCTCGTGCACCCGCACATCTGTTCGATTCTCGACTATGGCCAGGTGGACCAGACCGTCTACCTGGTGATGCCGTTCCTCGCCGGCGGCTCCCTCGCCGACATCCTCGTGCGCGAGCGGACGGTCGGCGCCCCGCGCGCGGCGGCGATCGCCGTGCAGGTGGCGTCCGCGCTCGACTATGCCCACCGGCGCGGCGTGGTCCATCGCGACATCAAGCCGGACAACATCCTGTTCGACGAGGATGGGCACGTCACGATCACCGACTTCGGGATCGCGACGGCGCGATTCCACGGCCGCCTGACGGGCACTGGACGGGCGATGGGCACGCCGCACTACATGTCGCCCGAGCAGGCGATGGGGAAGATGGTGGATGGCCGGAGCGACCTGTACGCCGTCGGCATCATGCTGTACGAGATGCTGCTCGGCATCCCGCCGTTCGACGGCGCCGACTCGTATTCGATCGGCTACAAGCAGGTGCACGAGCAGCCGGTGCCGCCCGGGGTCGTCGACTCGCGCACGCCTCCGGGGCTCGCGGAGATCGTCATGAAGTGCCTGGAGAAGAGCGCGGCCGACCGCTACCAGCGCGGCAACGAGCTGGCCGACGCCCTGATCGCATGGCTCGCGCAGGGCGCCGACTCGCCCGCCGAGTATCGGTCGGCGTGGAGCTCGCATCGACCGCGGACGCCGTTCCCGGCGCGATGACGCCCGGTCGCCCCGCGCTCGCGCGCGCGCCATATTCCGCAGCCGCACCAGTCCGTTCCTCGACAACGTCTGGCGGCATACGGCGCTGCACCACGACTGACGCATGAAGCTGACCCACGAGATCGTCACCGTCCGCACGAAGCACCCGTTCGTCATCGCGCGCGGCGGATCGAGCGAGTGGAAGATGGTCTGGGTGCGGCTCACCGACGGCGATGGCGCGGAGGGGTGGGGCGAGGCGGCGCCGAGTCGCTTCTACGGCGAGACGGCGGACACGGTGGTGGCGGCGCTGGATCGTCTCGCGCCGTCGCTCGCGGAGGCCGACGCCTGGTCGCTCGAGGCGATCGAGGCCGAGCTCGCGCGCGCCCTCCGCTTCAACGCCGCCGCGCGCACCGCCATCAGCGCCGCCCTCCACGATCTCGCGGGCAAGCGGCTGGGCGTCCCGGTGTGGCGGATGTGGGGCCTCGATCGGGCGGCCGCGCCGCGCTCGAGCTACACGATCGGCATCACCGGCGACGAGGAGACGCTGCGCGCGCGCGTGGCCGAGGCGGCCGAGTATCCGATCCTCAAGGTGAAGCTGGGGAGCGATCGCGATGCGGAAATCATCCGCACGGTGCGGCTCGCCGCGCCCGACAAGGTCCTGCGGGTGGACGCGAACGCCGCGTGGACGTCGAAGCACGCGCTGCGAATGGTCGAGCTCCTGCTCGACTACGACGTGGAGTTCGTGGAACAGCCGCTCCCACCCCACGACCTCGAGGGAATGCGCTTCGTGCGCGAGCGGAGTCCGCTCCCGATCATCGCCGACGAGTCGTGCCTGGTCGCCTCCGACATTCCGAGGCTGGCGGGTGTCGTAGACGGCATCAACATCAAGCTCTCGAAGTGCGGCGGGCTGCGCGAGGCGCTGCGCATGATCGCGACGGCGCGCGCGCACGGCATGCTGGTGATGGCCGGATGCATGGTGGAGACGTCCCTCGGCATCTCGGCGGCCGCGCACTTCGCACCGCTGCTCGACTTCGCGGATCTGGACGGTGCCGCGCTCCTGGCTGACGATCCGGTGACGGGCGCCACCATCGTCGGAGGACGCATCGACATTCCGACCGGGCCTGGGCTCGGGGTGACGCGGA
>CAYLPM010000609.1:0-6951 GCA_964385525.1 uncultured Gemmatimonadaceae bacterium | reverse complement strand
GTGATCCCGAGCCGTGGAACTGCCACGGAACCGCGGAGGATCGAAGAGGTGGGCGCGGAGGATCGCAGAGGACTGCACAGCGGGGCAGGATCCGATCGCAACGAGCCGGGAATTCTCGATGAACGACCTCGGGAAGTCATTGCGTCCCGAGGGCGTTTCCAAAGCAGTCGTCCGGGCTCGTCGTGGGAAGACCCGAGACCGGTGTGCCGTCCTCTGCGTTCCTCTCCGTTTCTCTGCGTTCCTCTGCGGTCCACTGTCGGGATGCGGTCCACTCTCGGGAGACCTCCGCGGTTCGCGGACGTGCACTCCCGATGCGAGAACTGCTGCACGGGTGCCGATAATCGAGCGTCGGCGACCCGGAACGCATGAATCTTGCAACTGCAACACGGATTGCGCCACGATCACCATTGCCGGCTGAGGCCGCGCGACATCGCCGGTCGTCGCCGATCCAGCAGCACGCCGCGGAGACAGTGATGAGCACAACGATCGAGCCCCACTCGAGCGCGCGCCTCACGCCGAGCGTGACGACGTTCACTCCACCCCCGTCCTCGGAACCGCGCGCGCGCGCCGCATCCGAATCCCCGACGCCACGACAGCGCGCCGTCGCGCTCCTCGGTGCCTACGCCAATGCGCGCGACGCGCACGAGCGGCTGCTCGCGCGCGAGATGATCGCACACTACCGCGAGTATTGCACCCGCGCCGGCATCGGAGATCCGTTCACCGGGCCACGACGCTAGCGATCGTTCAGATCGGCGGCAGCACCCACCCGCTCGACGCCTCGGCCACCGCGGCGCTCTCGAGTACGTCGCCCTGCGCCATCGCCCGCGGCCGGATGAGCATCACCGGTACCGTGGATCCACGCACGACCTTGTCCGCGACGCTGCCGATCACCAGCCGCGCGACGCCGCGGCGCGCGTGGGTCGTCATCACGATCAGGTCCTCCGAGCCACCCGTCGTGAACGCGAGAATGCCGCGCGCCGCGTTCGCATCGACGAGCACGCGCGTGCGCACCGTCAGACCCGGCCGCTGGAGGCGGCCGGCAATGCGGTCGAGGTACCGATGGGCGTCCTGCTCGAGTTCCTCGAGCAGCTCCACCGAAACGTCCGCCGTGAACGTGGGCCGCAGGTACGTCACCGGCGGTGGCAGTACCTGGAGCAACGTCAACTCCACGCGCGACGCACGCACCATCGCCACTGCGTGATCGAGCGCCTCCTCGGCCATCGCCGATCCGTCGAGCGGGACAACGATGCGCTCGAAGGTCCGCGCGACGTTCAATGGCGTCGCCCCCGCCCGTTGCACGACACTGTCACTGGGCCGGTGGAGCATCACGGGCACGTCCAGCCGCCGCACCAGCGCGTCCGCGACACTGCCGAGCCAGGCCCGGCTGATGCCACCTCGACCGTGCGTCGACATGACCACCATCTCCGCCCCCTGCTCGGCGATGTAGCTCGCGAGGGTCTCTTCGACCGGACCCTCGAGCAGCGTCTCGATCACCTCCACCCGCCCCTCGGCGCGGAGCCGACCGGCGATCATCTCGAGGTAGGAGGCGCCCGCCGCTCGCAGTTCCTGGCGGATGCGGGGATCGCGCGCCAGCGAGAGCTGGATCGAATCGGGGATCTCCAGCGGCTCCTGCACCAGTACCAGCTCGATCGCGGTGTCCATGCTTCGCGCGAGGCCGAGCGCGGTCGGCAGCGCCTGTTCGCCGAACGACGAGCCATCCAGCGGCACCAGAATGTTCTTGGTCATCGACGTTCTCCTCGTTTGACGGTGAGCACGACTGGCGATCGTGGCGCTGCCGGAGCCCGCCACGCCGGCGACGACGGGCTGAGCGTCGCCGCTCGGCATCGCCGACATTCGAATGGTACACGCGGGCACGTCGTCGTGCGTCGGGGATTGGCGGATGATTCCCTGCGGATGTCTCGGTCGCGCGGTGGGGGAATCCACCACGATCCGCGATCGACGGACCCTACTTACTTCGCCGTTCGAGTCGCGTAACTTGTCCCACGTTCTGCGAAGCCCCCCACTCACACCCGGGCCATCATGTCCACGATCTCCGCCCTGCTCGCGCTCTCCCTGTCCATCTCGTCACCGACGTCCCCTTCCTCGCCGGGCACGATCGAATCCGCTCGGATCTCGCTGGCCCACGCCAACATCCCGGCCTTCGCGCGGAAGTACGGACTGAGCTGCTCCGTCTGTCACGCGCCGGCGCCACGGCTCACGGAGTTCGGCGAGCAGTTCGCGGCCAACGGCTTCGAGATGGCGCCGGGTGAGCCGCCGCGCGATACGATCGACACGGGTGATCCCACGCTCCGCCTGCTGAGCGAGATTCCGCTCGCCATCCGCTTCGACGCGTACGTCCGCGCGCTCTCCCGCCGGGAAGGAAGCGAGGTCGCGTACGACATCCAGACGCCATGGGGGATCAAGCTGCTGAGCGGCGGCGCGATCGCGGACAAGGTGAGCTACTACCTGTACTTCTTCCTGTCGGAACGGGGGGAGGTCGCCGGCCTGGAGGACGCCTACCTCCAGTTCACCGACATCGCCGGCAGCGGCGTCTCGGCGATCGTCGGACAGTTCCAGCTGTCCGACCCGTTGTTCAAGCGCGAGCTGCGGCTCGAGTACGAGGACTACCAGCCCTATCGCGTGCGCGTCGGCGACGCGGTCGCCGACCTCACGTACGACCGCGGGTTCATGGCGTCCTGGTCGCCGTGGGAGGGGGGCGACCTCGTCGCGATGCTGGTGAACGGTCAGGGGCTTCGCGAAGGCAGCGAATCGCGCTCGCTCGATCGGGACGCGCTGAAGAGCGGCGGCCTCCGCTGGTCGCAGGACGTCGGGCCTCTGCGACTCGGCGTGTATGGCTACGGAGGCGGCGAACGCATCGGCGACGTCACCAACCGCACATGGATCTTCGGGCCGGACGCCACGATTCCACTCGGGACCGCGGCCGAGCTCAATCTCCAGTATCTGCGGCGGCTCGACGACGATCCGTTCTTCGGCACCTGCGCGATCGCGTCACCGTGCCCCGGTGGCTTCACGACCAACGAGGAGACGACGGTCGACATGGCCTTCGCCGAGGTCCTCTGGTGGCCCAGTGGACCGTCGGGCCGCGTATACATTTCCGGCCTGTACAACTGGATCGACGCCGACCGCCCGATCGTGTCGCTCCGGATCGGCGAACAGGAGACTGCGCCCGGCCTGCTCTCTCGCTACACTTCGGGGACTCTCGGCTTGAACTATCTGTTGAGCCGCAACATCCGCCTGCTGACTGAGGGCGGGTGGGACTTCGAGCGTGACCAGGCCCGGTTCGTCACCGGTGTCATGACGGCCTTTTGATGCGACGCCTGACTCTGCTGCCGCTGATCCTGTTCGCCGGTGTGATTCCGGCCTTCCCCGACGGTTCGTCGCCGGTCGTATCCACGCCGGAGGCGCGACCCGGCCTCGAGGCACAGGGTCAGGATTCCATCACGCCGGCGATGATCGCGCTCGGCGACAGCATCTACCACGGCCGTGTCGCGGGCGGGACCTGTATGGCCTGCCACGGCCAGACGGCGAAGGGGGTTCCGGGGCTCGCACCGGATCTGACGGATCAGACCTGGCTGCACGGCGACGGAGGCTTCGCGTTCGTGCTCGACATCGTCGTGAAGGGTGTTCCGAAACCGAAGGAGTCGGCGGCGGCGATGCTGCCGATGGGTGGTGCACGGCTCTCGCTCGCGCAGCAGCGCGCCGTCGCCGCTTACGTCTACTCGCTGAGCCGCCCGGCGCGTTGAGCGGGGCCCGTGATGACGTGCGGCGGGCCCGCGGCCGATCGCGGATGGGCGATGGGTCTCGGCCATGACTGAGCCGACGTCGTCGGAGCGCGGGAACGAGCCGGACACCCCGCTGGCGCTCGGCCACGACGCGCTCGCGCTCCAGGATCCCGCGCTCTTCCTGGGCATTCTGGAGATCGCCGCGGATGCCATCGTGACGGTGGACGACGATCAGTGCATCGTCCTCTTCAACAGCGGCGCCCAGGCGATCTTCGGCTACTCGCCGGAGGAGATCGTCGGTGAGTCGCTCGATGTGCTGATTCCCGAGCACTTCCGTGCGGGACACCGCCACCACATTCACGAGTTCGCGCGCTCACCGGTCGCGGCGCGGCGAATGGGAGAGCGACGCGAGATCTTCGGGCGCCGAAAGAACGGCGAGCTGTTTCCCGCCGAGGCGTCGATCTCGAAGATCGAGATCGGCGACCGCCGCTACTTCACCGCCGTGCTGCGCGACGTCACGGACCGCCAGCGGGCGCAGGAGGAGCGGGAGGATCTTCTCGTGCGTGAACGGGAGGCACGGGCGCGCGCCGAGGAGGCAGAGCGACGTGCCGGGTTCTTCGCCGATTCCGCCGACATTCTCAACGCGTCTCTCGACTATCGGGAGACGCTCGGGGCGCTCGCGCGGATCATCGTTCCGCATCTCGCGGAGTTCGCCACGGTGGACGTCGTGGACGAGGACGGCCGCGTGCAGCGTCTCGATGCCGTCCATGCGGACCCGGCGCGCGCGGCGCTCGCGAGCGCCTTCGGCAGCTTACAGCTCGATCGCTCACGCCCGCACATGACGGCTCGGGCGCTCGAGACGGGCCATTCGGTGCTGATCGCCGAGGTGACGTCCGCGCACATCGAGGCATGGGCGCAGAACGCGGAACACCTGGCGATGCTCCGCGCCGTCGGCCTCGCCTCGTTCATCGCGGTGCCGCTCATCGCGCACTCGCGCACGCTCGGTGCCTTCGCGATGGGACGCGGCCCCGAAGCTCCGCCCTTCGATGAGCTCGATGTCGCGGTCGCCGAGGAGCTGGCGCGCCGCGCCGCGCTCGCGGTCGACAACGCGCTGCTCTACCGGCAGGCGCAGCGCGCGACGCACCAGCGCGACGAGATGCTCGGGATCGTCTCGCACGACCTCCGCAACCCGTTGAGCGCGATCTCGATGTGCGCGGGCGCCATGCTCGAGCTGCCGCCCGCCAGTCTCCCCGCGAAGGTGGAGGAGCTCGGCCGGACGATCCAGTCCTCGGCCGAGTGGATGCAGAGAATGATCCAGGACCTGCTCGACGTCGGGAGCATCGAGGCCGGTCGCCTGTCGCTCGAGCGGCAGCCGGAGGATCTCTTCGTCCTCATTCAGCAGATCGTCGCGATGTTCGAGCGGTCGGCGGCCGAACGATCGATCGCGCTCGGCGCCGAGCTGCCGGAGGACCTCCCGCGAATTCACGCCGATGCCGAGCGCGTCCTCCAGGTGGTGGGCAACCTCGTCGGGAATGCCCTGAAGTTCGTCGAGCGGGGCGGGTCCGTGATCGTGCGGGCCTCGGCGCGCGACGACGTGGTCGAGGTGGTCGTCGCCGACACGGGGCCCGGCATCCCCGCTGATGAGCTCCCGAGGATCTTCGATCGATTCTGGCATGCGCGCCGCATGGCGCGGACGCGCGGTACGGGCCTCGGCCTCACGATCGCCAAGGGGATCGTGGAGGCGCACGGCGGAGAAATCCGGGTCGAGAGCGCGATCGGCGTCGGAAGCTCGTTCATCTTCACACTGCCGCGCGCGCCGAAGTGAGCGCCGAGGGCATCGCCGTCGGCATCCGTGGGATCGACGATCAGTGTTCGATGCGCTCGCCCGGGACCACGAGCACCGAGCAGCGAGCACCGCGCAGCAGCGGCGCGGCGAGATTCGCGATCACGTTCCGCTGCGCGAGCGTCGTGCCGTGCAGCGCCGTCGCGATGAGCTCGATTCCCAGGTGCTCGGCCGCCGCCAGGATCGCCGGGATCGGATCGCCATCGACGACCAGCCGCTCGACGGTGACACCGTTCCGGGCGGCGTCGTGCTCTGCCGCTCCGTACAGCCGGTCGAGCGCCCAGCTCGATTCGAGCGTCCAGGGGGGCGCACCTCGACGAACGTAGACGAGGTGCACGACGCCGCCGGGAGCGACGAGCTCCATCGCGACGCTCGCGGCGCGAACGCTCGCCACGTCGTACTCGAGCACCACCATGACGCGCTGCGGGAGGCGGTAGGCATCCGGCGCCACGGCGATCACCGGTACGTCGCTCGTGAAGGCGACCGCGAGCGGCGTCTCCTTGCTGAACTTCCGCTCTTCCGGCAGCACCGGGCCGAGGCCCGTCACGATCAGATCGGCGCTCGCTCGCCGGGCGAACTGATTGATCGCGACGGACGGGTAGCCCACCGACACGTGGATCGGCCAATCGGGCGCATCGTCGAGCACGCGGTTCCGCTGCGCGCGCACACGCGCGGCGAGTGAGACGAGGGCCGGCTCATCCGCGTGCTCGCAGAGGACGGCGGAACGACCGGTGCTCGCTCCCGGAATGGGGACGCGTGGCTCGAAGACCGTGATCTGATCGACCGACGAGGCATGCCGATCCGCGATTGCCCGGGCGAGACGCAGCGTGCCGTCGGACGGGGAGCGGCCGTCGGTCGCGACCAGCAGCTTGCGTGGTACGAACGGCGGCGCGGGCGTGAGTTCGGCCAGGGCGGCATTGCCCGGCGCCGGCGTCATGGACGCGCGACCGTTCGGAATGGCTGGAGCACCGGTCATGAGCTGCACCTCCTCCGCGGCGCGGCATGCGCCGTCGAATAACAAGATATCCGAGGCACCGGTCGCCGCGTGTCGGGCGACATGCCCAACAACGCAGCGATGGTACCCCGGCGCGTGTACGGGAACGCCGGACACCGAACCGCCCGTGGGAGCCTCGACGGCAGTCGCCCTGCTTCGCCGGTCGACTGCCCATGCGAGCGCGACGGAGGTCGGGCGCCACGGCCTACGTGAGGCACGGACGGCGGTTCGACGGTGTCGACGACGGGCGGGGCACCCTGCTTGCGGCTCTGGTACGGACCGCGAGCACTCGCGTGCTCGCCTCACATCCGCACCGAGGAGAACCGATGATGAGAGCCACGAACGCCGGTGACACCGGACTCGCCGTGTTG
>CAYLPM010000608.1:0-5252 GCA_964385525.1 uncultured Gemmatimonadaceae bacterium | reverse complement strand
CAGGTCTCGGGGGTGAGCGGTGCGTGACGACCTCCTCCAGTACTACGAGCGCGAGCTGACGTACCTCCGGCGCATGGGCGCGGAGTTCGCCGAGCGCTACCCCAAGGTCGCCGGCCGCCTGCTGCTCGAGCCGACCAAGTGCGAGGATCCCCACGTCGAGCGGTTGCTCGAGGGCGTCGCGTTTCTCGCGGCGCGCGTACACCACAAGCTCGACGACGACTTCCCGGAGCTGAGCGAGTCGCTTCTCGGGGTGGCCTACCCGCAGTACATCCGGCCGATCCCCTCGATGTCGATCGTCGAGATCCAGCTCGATCCGGAGCAAGGCAAGCTCATGACCGGGCTGCGGATTCCGCGCGGATCGATGCTCTACTCCCGGCCCGTGGACGGCGTGCCGTGCAAGTTCCGCAGCTGCTACGACACCACGCTCTGGCCGGTGACCGTCGCCGGCGCCACGTGGACCTCGCCCGATCGGCTGCAGCCCGCCGTTCGCGCGGCCGATGCGGTGGCGGCACTGCGCCTCGAGCTCCGGTGTCTGCCCGACGTCTCGTTCGCGAAGCTCGAGCTCTCGAGTCTGCGGCTGCACCTGAACGGGGAGAGCAATCTCGTCGCGACACTGTACGAGCTGCTGTGCAACAACTGCGTGCGCATCCTCGTGCGCGAGCCGGGCCGGGCGTCGAAGACGCTCACGCTCCCGCCGAGCGCGCTGCGTCCGGTCGGTTTCGCGGATGAGGAAGGCATGCTGCCGTATCCGCGCCGCTCGTTTCTCGCGTACCGGCTGCTGCAGGAGTACTTCACCTTTCCGGCGAAGTTTCTCTTTCTCGACCTGGACATCTTCGACGCGGTACGCGCGGCGGGCTTCGGCGCTGCGGCGGAGATCCTGTTTCTGATCTCGCCGTTCGAGCGTGGCGATCGCCGGCAGATGCTGGAGACCGACATCAGCGAGCGCACGCTCCGCACCGGGTGCACGCCGATCGTCAACCTGTTCGCGCAGGCGTCGGAGCCGGTGCTGCTCTCCGACCGGCGGCACGAGCATCCGGTGGTCGCGGACGCGCGCCGGCGGCTCACGACGCAGATCTTCTCGATCGACGATGTGACGGGGGTCGCCACGGAGTCCGGACGCACGACGCGGTTCGATCCGCTGTACGCGCATCGCCATCGCGCGGAACGCACGGGCACCCAGATCTACTGGCACGCCACGCGCCGGCCGAGCGGCTGGCGGACCGACGGCGGGACGGAGACACACCTGTCGCTGGTCGACCGATCGGGCGGGGCGGCGTTTCCCGAGCTCGATGCGGTCACCGCCAAGCTCACCTGCTTCAACGGCGATCTGCCGAGCCGGCTGCCGTTCGGCAACGAGGCCGGAGACTTCGAGCTCCAGGGAGGCGGACCGATCCGGCGGATCGTCGCGCTGCTCAAGCCGACGTCGGTCGTGCACCCGCCACTCGGACGCCCCCAGCTGTGGCGTCTCATCTCGCAGCTCTCGCTCAACCACCTCTCTCTCGTCGGCGACGGGCCGGACGCGCTGCAGGAGATCCTGCGTCTTCACAACTTCGCGGATTCGATGCCCGCGGAGCGGCAGATCCAGGGGATCGTCGGCGTGCAGAGCGAGCCGTGCTTCGCGCGCGTCGCCACCGAGCAGGGGTTGACGTTCGCCCGTGGTCGGCGTGTCGAGCTCGAGCTCGACGAGGAGCAGTTCACGGGCGGCGGCGTGTATCTCTTCGCGAGCGTGCTCGAGCACTTTCTCGGGCTCTACGCATCGCTCAACAGCTTCAGCATCCTCCACGTGCGCACGCGGCAGCGAAAGGAAGCCCTGCGCGAGTGGGAGCCCCGGTCGGGATGGAAACCGCTCCTGTAGATCCCGCCCTCCGCGACCGGTCTCTCGGACTCGGTTCGGCGTCCGTCGAGTCTCCCCTCGAGGCGGACGCGCGCGCCGACGCGCGTGCCGACCGGCAGCGGGCGGCGAGCGCGGAAGCCGCGCTTGGCGGAGCTCCGTCGGCGTACGAGTTCTTCCAGGCGATGCGACTGCTCCGGCAGCGGATCCCGGAGCGCGATCCGGTGGGAGGCTATGGCGACCCGGCGGACGAGATCGTGCGGCTCGGCGTCGACCCGGAGCTGTCGTTTCCGCCCGGCGACATCCGCGCGATCGAGCCGTTCGAGAATGGCCCGCCGCGGATGGCGGTCAACTTCATGGGCCTCACGGGACCGAACGGCGTACTGCCGCACCGGTACACCCTGCAGGTTGCCGAGCGTTCGCGATCACGCGATTACGCGATGCGCGACTTTCTCGACATCTTCCACCACCGGCTGCTCTCGCTCTTCCAGCTCGCGTGGGAGAAACATCGGTTCGCGATCGCGTACGAGCGGGACGGCCAGGATCATCTCAGCCGGCACCTGCTCGATCTCGTGGGCGTCGGAACCGAGGGGCTGGCCGAGCGACTCGGCATCCCGTCGGAGTCGCTGCTCCTCTACGCGGGGCTGCTCTCGCCGCGTCCCCGTCCGGCGATCGCGCTCGAGCAGCTTCTCGGGGACTACTTCGGCGTCACGGTCGAGGTCGAGCAGTTCGTCGGCGGCTGGTACGCGATCGACCAGAGCGCGCAGTGCAACCTCGGCGATGAGTCGATGGGCGCGGCTCCGCTCGGCGCGGGCGCGGTGGTCGGTGATGAGATC
This sequence comes from uncultured Gemmatimonadaceae bacterium, assembly GCA_964385525.1. Classification (GTDB taxonomy): domain Bacteria; phylum Gemmatimonadota; class Gemmatimonadetes; order Gemmatimonadales; family Gemmatimonadaceae; genus DATKCV01. The sequence goes on along the minus strand of CAYLPM010000608.1, from coordinate 2,585 downwards.
TGGGAGCAGCAGTCGCGCGCGCGGGTCAGGATCGGACCGCGGACGCGCGCGCAGTACGAGGACTTTCTTCCCACCGGGAGCGCCCACGCGCCACTGCGGTCGCTCGTGCGATTCTTCACGAGCGACGAGGTGGAGATCGAGATTCAGCTCGTTCTCCGGCGCGATGAGGTGCCGCCGTGCGTGCTCGGGGCGGATGAGGGCTCGGGACCGTCGCCACCTCTCGGATGGTGCACGTGGCTCCGGTCGTCGACGCTCACCCGCGATCCCGACGACACCATCCTTCCACTCGCGGACGCGAGGATTTCGTCATGACCGTCAATCTGCGAGCGCTGATCGGAAAGCTGAACGACGAAACGCGTGGTGCGCTGGAGGCGGCGGCAGGCCTGTGCCTCTCGCGCACGCACTACGACGTCGAGATCGAGCACTTCCTGATGAAGGTGCTCGACCGCAGCGACACCGATGCGGCGTTCATCCTTCGCCATTACGGTGTGGACCGTTCGCGCCTGTCCGCCGAGCTGACGCGCAGTATCGATCGGCTCAAGTCGGGGAATGCCCGCACGCCGTCGCTCAGCCCCTCGCTCGTGCGGATGCTCCAGGAGGCATGGACGATCGGGTCGCTGGACTTCGATGCGACGCGGGTGCGCACGGGCCACGCGCTCCTCGCGCTGATCGCGAACGACGAGCTGCGGCGCCTGATGCGCGAGTTCAGCAAGGAGCTGCAGAAGATCTCGCCCGAGGCGTTGCGCAGCGAGCTCGGCGCGATCGTCGCGGAATCGTGCGAGGAGACGGGTGGCGCGGACGCGGGGATGGGAGCCGACGCGGGGAGCGCGGCCGACGGGATGCCGTCGCGTCCGCGCGGGCAGACGCCCAACCTCGACCAGTTCACGGTCGATCTGACGGCGCGCGCCCGTGAGGGACGGCTGGATCCGGTCCTCGGCCGCGACTTCGAGGTCCGGCAGATCGTGGACATCCTCACGCGCCGGCGGCAGAACAATCCGATCCTCGTCGGCGAGGCGGGCGTCGGGAAGAGCGCGGTGGTGGAAGGGTTCGCGATGCGGATCGCCCAGGGCGACGTGCCGCCGCCCTTGCGCAACGTCACGCTGAGGACGCTCGATCTCGCGCTGCTCCAGGCGGGCGCGGGGGTGAAGGGGGAGTTCGAGAATCGACTGAAGGGACTGATCGACGAGGTTCGCTCTTCGCCGGCGCCGATCATTCTCTTCATCGACGAGGCGCACACGATGATCGGCGCGGGCGGGCAGGCGGGGCAGAACGATGCGGCCAACCTGCTCAAGCCGGCGCTGGCCCGTGGCGAGCTGCGCACGATCGCGGCGACCACGTGGTCGGAGTACAAGAAGTACTTCGAGAAGGACCCCGCGCTCGCGCGGCGGTTCCAGCTCGTGAAGGTGGAGGAGCCGACGGAGGAGAAGTGCCTGCTCATGATGCGCGGTGTCGCATCGACGCTGGAGCGGCACCACAACGTCCGCATCCTGGATGACGGTGTTGATGCGGCGGTGCGGCTCTCGCACCGGTATCTCGCCGACCGGCAGCTCCCCGACAAGGCGATGAGCGTGCTGGACACGGCCTGCGCGCGGCTGGCGCTCGGACAGAGCGCGACGCCGTCGGCGATCGAGGACGCGACGCGTCAGCTCGAGGACCTCGCGGTGCAGGCCCGGGTGCTCGAGCGCGAAGAGGTGACGGGCGCGGATCACGCCGAGCGGCTGGCAGAGATCGCCGAGCGGCGCGCGGCGACGGAGGACACGCTGGCGCAGCTCACCGCGCGGTGGGATCAGGAGCGCGACCTCGTGAAGCGGATGCGCGAGCTTCGCGAGCAGCTGGAATTGCACGCGGGCAGCGGCAACGGCGCGGGCTCGGGCGGCGGCGCGGGCGCGGCCACGGAGGCCGGGGGCAACGGCGCCGCGACGGCGGGGGCCGCCGACACCGCGGGATCCGGCGCGAAGGCGGCGGTCGAACCAGCGGTGCTGCGCAAGGAGCTCGCCGCGCTCACCGCGGAGCTCGAGCGTCTGCAGGGCGAGACGCCGCTGGTGCGGGTCTGCGTCGATGCGTCGATCGTCGGCGAGGTGGTGTCCGGGTGGACGGGCATTCCCGTCGGCAAGATGCTGCGCGACGAGATGAGCACGGTGCTCGCGCTCGAGGAGCACTTGGGGAGCCGGATCATCGCGCAGGCGCACGCGCTCGAGGCAATCAGCCGGCGCATTCGCACGTCGCGCGCGCGGATCGAGGACCCGAACAAGCCGATCGGTGTCTTTCTCCTCGTCGGACCGAGCGGGGTGGGGAAGACGGAGACCGCGCTCGCCCTGAGTGACCTGCTCTACGGCGGGGAGCGCAATCTGATCACGATCAACATGTCGGAGTTCCAGGAGGCGCACACCGTCTCGACGCTCAAGGGCTCGCCGCCCGGGTACGTCGGCTACGGCGAAGGGGGCGTGCTCACGGAAGCGGTGCGGCGCCGGCCGTACTCCGTGGTCCTGCTCGACGAGATCGAGAAGGCGCATCCGGATGTGCTGGAGCTCTTCTTCCAGGTCTTCGACAAGGGAGTGATGGAGGATGGCGAGGGGCGGCAGATC
>CAYLPM010000607.1:0-1631 GCA_964385525.1 uncultured Gemmatimonadaceae bacterium | reverse complement strand
GGGCCTCGTGAATGCGGATCGCGAGGAGGGTAGCGATCAGCGCGACAGAGAGGCCGGCGGCGAGGCCGAGGAGACGGCGGGGCGGCATACGGACCGCCGGGCGGGAAAGGGACGACATGGGCGAGCCCTCGTACGGGGGGTGTGCTACGGAGGGACGAGTTGCGCCCGAGAACATGCGGCGCGAGGAGGGGGATCGCAATGCTGGCGCCGCTCGGCGGACGCAGGACGGCGCACTACATTGATGATGGGCGCAGGACCTCGATACCACTCCCGACCAGTCGCGGAGACATCATGGCAGGCGACATGACGACTGCCGCAGGCTCGATGATGACGGCCGAGGAGCTCGAGCAACTCTCGTTGCCCGATAGGCAGGCCGAGCTCGTGCGCGGGGTCCTCGTGGTGCGGGAGCTTCCCGGCACTTGGCTCGGCGTGGTCCAGGAGAATCTCGCCTGGCACCTCGGGATATTCGTCCGGCCGCGTGGACTCGGGCGCATCTGCGGCCAGGATGCGGGATTCAGGATACGATCCAACCCGGATACCGTTCGGGGTGCCGACGTGGCGTTCGTCGCCGCCGACCGCGCCACACTCATCCCGCCACGGGGCTTCGCGGCGTTCGCACCCGATCTGGTCGCCGAGATCCTCTCACCAGGCGATCGGCCCGGCGAGGTGCTGGCGAAAGTCGCCGACTGGCTCGTGGCCGGGACGCGGCTCATCTGGGTGATCGACCCCGAGCGCGTCGAGGCGCACGTGTATCGCTCCGACGGCACGGTCTCGGTGATCGCTCGAGACGCATCTCTCGATGGGGAAAGTGTGCTGCCGGGGTTCACCGTTCCGCTCCGCGTGATACTGGACTAGCGCGCGTTCCGAGTACCGCTCCGGAGTGCCCGCTGAGCGCGCCGCCGAGTTGACGTCGCCGCCCCTCTGCCGTATATGAAGGACCCCGGCGTCGAGGGGTCTCATGAACGAACCGTGGATGGATGCGCTCCAGAGGGGCGATTCCGAAACAGCGTGGGACGCCTTCGTCGGGCGCTACCGCCGACTCATCTTCGGCGCCATTCGCCACTACGCGTCCGAGCCGGACGACGTCATGGACGTCTTCGCTCGCGTGTGCGAGGCCCTGCGGGAAGACGATTTCCGCCGCCTTCGCTCGTACGCGGCCAAGCCGGCACACAGTGCGAGCTTCGGCACCTGGCTGGTGACGGTCGTCCGGCATCTCACCATCGATTGGATCCGCCACCGCGATGGGCGCCGCGGAGTCTCCGCCCTCGCCGCCGGCCTCCCGCCGCTGCGGCGGCGCATCTTCGAGCTGGTTTTCGAGCGGCACCTGAGTCACGTGGAGGCGTACGAGACCATCCACGCAGGCGACTGGCCCGGCCTCTCCTTCCATGAGTTTCTCGGCGAGTTGCGCGCGACGTATCTGGCGTTCGCGCAGCGGCGGCGCGGGCAGGCGACGCGCGAGCTGGCGCCGCCCCCGCCGGAGTCCCTGTGGGTTGTGCCCGACGACATCGACCCCTGCCCGACGCTCGAGCTCGCGGACGCTCTTCAGACGCTCGCGCCCGAGGACAGACTGGTGCTCCAGCTGTACGTCATCGACGAGGTGCCCGCGGCGTCGGTCGCGAAGATCGTGGCGC
>CAYLPM010000606.1:0-2301 GCA_964385525.1 uncultured Gemmatimonadaceae bacterium | reverse complement strand
ACGTACGTCGCGGTGGCCGCCGCTCTCGCCACCGTCGGTCTCGTGGCCTCGTGGCTGCCCGCGCGACGGGCGGCCAAGGTCGAGCCGGTGCAGGCGCTCCGAGCAGGATAGCGCGGCGGCGGGCAGGCGTAGCACGGCAGCGGGCAGGAAAGCGCGGCGGCGATTCCGGTTCCGCACTGCATGGCGTGTGCGAGGCCTCGCCTCCACGCCAGGGGTGTATCTTGCGAGGGAACCCGCACTCCTCGCCCTTGGACCTCTTCACCGAAGTCGCCTCGCGGCTGTCCTCCAGCCCGCTGACCGCGCTCCCGCTCGTCTTTCTCGCGGGCGTCCTGACGAGCCTCACGCCGTGCATCTACCCGATGATCCCGATCACCGTCGCAATCGTCGGCGGGCAGTCGGTGGGGGAGCCAGGCGCGGCCGCGGCGCCGCGCGCACGGTGGCGGCCGGTTGTGCTGACGCTCGCCTACGTCGTCGGACTCGCCGCGGTGTATTCGGCGCTCGGACTTTTTGCGGGCCTCACGGGTACGATGTTCGGCGCCATCAGTACCAATCCGTGGCTCTACTTCGCGATGGCGAACCTGCTGCTGCTCGCCGCGCTCGCGATGCTGGATGTCATCCCGATCCGGCTTCCCGCGGGACTCGCGCACCGCGCGGCGACGGCGGGGACGGGCGGCAAGGTCGGCGGCGCGTTCGTCATGGGCGCGATGTCGGGGCTCGTCGCGGCACCATGCGGTGCGCCGGTGATGGCCGCGGTGCTCACGTGGGTCTCGGCGACGGGGAGCGCGGTGCTGGGGTTCGTGTACCTGTTCACGTTCTCGATCGGCATGACGGCGCTGCTCGTCGTGGTCGGTATCTTCTCGGGGACGGCGGCGCGCCTGCCGCGCGCGGGGACGTGGATGATCTGGGTAAAGCGCGGCTTCGCGGTGGTGATGATCGGCGCCGCACAGTACTACCTGATCGAGATGGGAAAACTGCTCATTTGATGAAGCGAGGACACACGATGCGACCCGGGCGACCCGGCATGTCAGCGATGACGTTCGATCGATTTTGGCCGCGCGGTGCGCGGAACGGCACCCTCGCAGGGGCGGTGCTCGCAGGGGCGGTGCTCGCAGGAGCCCTCACACTGCTCACGCTCGCCGCGCCGCACGCGCAGGCGCAGGATCTCGGCATTCGCGTGGGCACCAGGGCGCCCGCGGCGGTGATCGAGACGCTGGATGGCGCGCCCGCGGATCTCTCGCAGTGGATCGGCAAGACGCCCGTGCTGCTCGAGTTCTGGGCGACCTGGTGCGGCAACTGCCGCCAGCTCGAGCCGAGGCTCAAGGCCGCCTTCGATGCCTATGGGGACCGCGTGCGGTTCATCGGCGTTGCCGTCTCGGTGAATCAGTCGCGCGAGCGCGTGCGCCGGCATCTCGTCGAGCACGCGATGCCGTTGCACGAGATGCTCTACGATCCGGATGCCGATGCGTCGGAGGCCTTCGAGACGCCGGCGACGTCGTACGTGGTCGTCCTCGATGCGAGCGGGACGGTGGTCTACACAGGGCTCGGGGCACGGCAGGATCTCGAAGCCGCCCTGGCCAAGGCGGTCTCGGGCTCCAGGTAGCCGAGGTGATCGCGCGCCACGCGGAGCCCTCTCCGCGTCCGGTGCGGTCAGTGCCGTTCAGCCTCGGAGCGGGAGCGGGAGCGTGGCGCCGGCCGCATGTCAGCCGCACAACTCCAGCTCGAGAATCTTCCTCGTGTGAAACGAGTCCGTGGTCCGGTACGCCTGCACGCGGTCGATCACGAAGGGCGTGGTGATGCGGACGGCCATCAGCTCGCGCAACGCCTCGCGCGTCAGCGTCGGATAGAGACTCAGCGTGCAGTGCGGCGTGAACGTGAAGCGCGCGCGAGAGAACGGGAGCCCGCTGAGCGTGATGCGCTCGTGCAGCGTGCGCAGGGGCCCGTGCGGATCGAGCGGCAGCACCACGATGTCCGTCTGCATGAATCGCATCGGTGGGCCGAACTGGACGGTGATCGGCTCGGTCGTGTCCGTGATCGGCTCGAGCGCCTTGCGCAGCTCGCTCGGTGAGACATCGGTCGACAGGGGGCCGGCGCCCGAGGAGCCGACGATCGTCACGTGCGGCGGGAGCAGCGCCGCGAGGCGGGGATCGAAGCGCTGCTGGATCTCGAGGATCTGCGTGCGCAGGTCGCCCTCGAGCTCGGAGAGAATGAAGATTCCGTTCGCCATCGTGCCGGGTGTCGATCAGCGCGGCAGGGGCATCGACCACAGCACGATGTAGCGGGACGCGGCGAGCGGCATCGTGT
>CAYLPM010000605.1:0-2091 GCA_964385525.1 uncultured Gemmatimonadaceae bacterium | reverse complement strand
GACGTGCCGATAACGACGCGCGAGGGTGGACGCCGACTGGCCAATCTCACCGTCGGCCGGCCGGTCACGCTGACGATTCGTCGGGATGGGCAGCTGCTGAGCGTGCAGCTGCACCCGGTGCCCGGTTGCAACATGCCCGGCTTGCAGGTGCGCGCACGCGTTCCCGCGGAAACGCTGCGGGAGACTCGTCGATCGCGGTGACTGCTCGCGCGTCGCTTCGAGTCCATCACTTCGTGGTAGCGCGGGCCGGGCGGATTGACCGGCCGCAGCTGTCGGCCCAGCCTGCGATCGACCGTGCACTGCTGATCGCCTCTCTGCGATGCACGATAGCCGCCGGGTGCTCATGGACAGAGTGACTCGTGTCCCTCCATGCAGAACTCGACCTTGCCTCCGACCATCGTCATCCGGACCTCGATCTCCCGGATCGCTGCCGGCGCGACGGACCGCGGATCGTGCGAGAGCACGATCAGATCGGCGAACCTGCCAGCGGCGAGGCTCCCCACGACGCCATCCATGCCAAGTGCGAAGGCGGCGTTGATCGTCATCATCTCGAGCGCTTCATCGACGCTCACGGCGCCGGCCGCGAGCCAGTCGGGCGCCTCGCAGAGGCTGCCATCGGACCTCACCTCGTCGCGCGTGACCAGCGACCAGAGGTGCGAGATGGGCTCGAGTGGCCAGTGCGTCGGGGCGTCGCTCTTCCAGGCGATCCGCAGGCCCGGGTTGGCGTCGATCAGGGCCCGCCATGGGTCGAGGCGTGGACGGAGGGCTGCGTACTGGTCGTTGGCGAGAAAGCTCCAGTCGAGGCCGTCGAGGATCTGGCACGTGAACGGGCTCCCGAACACCACCGGGATCGCGCCGACTTCTCCGTAGCGGGAAAGCTGAGGGTCGCGCACGTAGCGGTTGTGCTCCATGCGGTGGCGATGAACGTTCGGTCCACCGGCCAACGCAGTCTCGAGAGCGGCCAGCACGGTGTCGATCGCGATGTCGCCGAGGGCGTGGATCGCCGCCTGGTAGCCGCGCTGCTGAACATCCATGACCGCCGCCGAAAGCTCGTCCAGACCGATGTACAGGTCGCCACCATCGGCGAAGAAGGTGAACGCACCACGATTGCAGGCCCCGCCGTCGCCGAAGAACTTGATGCCCGGGATACGGAACATTGCGTCGGGTGCGGTGATCGGCGGGTGGCTCAGGTACCATCCCGCGGGCCATCGGCTGCCGCACACTTCGTTGTACCCGAGATAGACGCTCGTCCTCACGCGCAGTCCGCCGGACTGCACGAACGTCAGGAAGTCGGCGAGCGCGTCCGGCCAGATGTTGCCGTTGGCCATCGTCGTCGTGCCGGCGCGGATCAGCCGTTCCTGCGCCTCGGCGTAGCTCGTGCCCACGACATCCTGGTCGACGCCGCGGAAAACCGCGTTGTAGATGTGATTGTGCGGGTCGACGAAGCCCGGCATCAGCGTCGCGCCATCGAGGTCCACCTCGACGGCGGTCGGTCCCGCGAGCTCGCTCATTGCGCGGCTGGAACCGGTCGCCAGCACTCGGTCGCCGAGCACCACGGCAGCTTCCTCGACGCGGGTCACGGGATCCATCGTGAGAACGCGGCCATGTACGAACAGGATCGGCGGCGCGGCGCCCTCGTGCACGGTCGGCTCACGCCCGCATCCCGGGATCAGGGCGAAAACCAGCACGACTAGCGCCCCGACGGCGAGGGTCACTGCCGCCAGCGGAACAGGGCGCGGGTCGAGATTGCGATTCTCCATGCTGTCGATTCACGGGCGACTTCGCCTCTTGCCAGGGGCGAGAAGCTGCCGCACCAGAAATGAGCCCGTCAGGCCCGTGCTGCCGATCAGCGTTGCAATCATGAGCCGATCTTGTCAAGACTCCCCGTGCGCGACAGCCTGCTGTTCGGCGTGCCGGCCATCGATGCGGCGACGTTCGCGGCGATGGCGGTGGCGATGGTCGGGATCGGGATGCTGGCGAGCTGGCTGCCGGCGCGGCGAGCCTCGAGCGTCGATCCCGTGGAGTCGCTGCGGAGCGATTGATCCGGTCGCAGAACCTCGATCGCCGTTCAGCGGGGCCGCGTACCGACGG
>CAYLPM010000604.1:0-2898 GCA_964385525.1 uncultured Gemmatimonadaceae bacterium | reverse complement strand
GGCGCGATCGAGGCCGCGATCTGCGCGCAGGCCATCACGAACGAGTGGCTCCCGCCGACGGTCAACCTGGATGAACCGGACGAGGCGTGCGATCTGGACTACATCCCGGGCGACGGGCGTCCGGCGCGGGTGGAGCACGTCCTGACGAACAGCTTCGGTTTCGGCGGGGTGAACGCGGCCATCGTCATGCGGCGGGAGGGATAGGATCAGGAGCCGATGTCGAAGTGGCGGTCGTCGGTGATCGATCAGTTCGGCCCGGGCGGCGACGCCGCGCTCATGAAGTCGTCAGCTCCCGATCTCTCTCTTGCCGATCGGCGCCGGCCGCTCTACCTTCGCCCCCGACCATACACGGAGCCTCCCCATGCGCGATGCCATCCGGCATTTCGCGGCCGAATTCGTCGGAATCTTCGCGCTCGTCTTCGTCGGCGGTGGCGCGATCATGGCCAGCAGCCCGATGATCGGGGGCGCCGGCCTGATCGTCGTTGCCCTGGCCCACGGTCTCATCCTCAGCATCATGATCACCGCGACCATGCGCATCTCCGGACACCTCAATCCGGCGGTGACGCTCGGCTTCCTCGCCGCACGACGGATCGAGCCGATGATGGCGGCCGTCTACATCGTCGCGCAGTTCCTCGGTGCGATCATCGCGGCCTACGCGCTCGGCGCCCTCTTTCCGGAGTCGTTGTCCGAGGGATTGCGTCTCGGCGGACAGCGCGTCTCGCTCGATGTCGGGACCACGCAGGCGATCATCCTCGAGGGGATCGCGACCTTCTTCCTGGTCTTCGCGGTGTTCGGCACCGCGGTGGACCCGGCGGCGCCGCGCGTCGGCGGCTTCGCGATCGGGCTGACGCTGACCGCGGCGATCCTCGCGATCGGCCCGCTCACCGGCGGGTCACTCAATCCGGCGCGCTCGTTCGGTCCGGCGGTGGCGTCGGGCGTCTTCGAGGGACAGATCGTCTACTGGCTCGGCCCGATTCTCGGCGGGGTGGCGGCGGCGCTGTTCTACGACTCTCTGTTCCTGCGGCGCGGCGCCGAGCCGGCGGATCACGGGGCGGTGCGGCCGAGGCAGTAGCGATGGGTGATGGGGGGAGAGCGTTCGAGATCGACGAGCCGTGACTTTCTCGTGAACGACCTCGGGAGGCATTGCGTCCCGAGGCCGTCCTCAAGGCACTACCTGCCGCTGGAACGCGGACGTCGTAACGCGCCGCGATCTACTTCGCTCCGCCCTCCTTGAGCTGTATCCAGATCACGCCCGACACGGCCGCGGAGAACTGGAGCGCGCCGCCCTTCACGACCTCGACCGACTCGATTCGATTCGGATCCACGCGGTCCAGCAGATTTCCTTGCCCTGTCAGGCGCGACGGCACGCGCCCTCCGAGGCTGCGGCGCGGTGCGGCGCTTCGCAACACGATCTTCGGCTCGCCACTCGGTCTGTCGGTCGGCATGGCGATGCGCGCCCGCTCGAGCGTCTGCCGCCGCTCGTACTCGTGCCGCTCGGCCGCCGCGAGGTCCTCCCGCCGCAGCTCGCGCGACTGCGGATTCTCGTTGCGCCTGCCCACGACCTTCGCTTGCGCCGCCACCGAATCCGCTGACACGAGCACCCCATCCACCGTGATCTCGCCGGTTCCGCGCGCAACCTCGACGATGCTGCCGCGCAGGATCGGCGCCGACTCACCGGGTGCCTTGCGGAGCGCCAGTCGACCCACGACCGCCGCTCGTTCCGCGGCAGCGCGCTCCTCCAGTGCCCTCACTTCGACCCACTCGCGCGCATCCCGCTGCTTGAACGCCTGCACGATCCGACCGGCGTCGTCCTGCACGAACGTCAGGGTCCACGTCGTGTCGCCGGCGGCGCCGAGCAGTTCCGGGAAGTGGTCCGAGATCGTCGCGTGCAGCCGGCCGCCGCCGACCCCATCCTTCACGTTGTACGACTCTCCGTTCGCACCGAGCTCCTTCAGCGCGATTTCGTTCTCCGGCAGCGGACCGACGGGCGTCTGCATGTCGCAGGCGACGATCGCGAGCGCGAGCGCGGCGATTCCGAGCGTCACGGCGCGCAGGACGCGCCAGCGGGGCGGACGAGCGAGCATCATGTGAATTCTCCGTTCGAGGTGAGTGGCCGGCTCGGAGAACGCCGCCGCCGCGAGCGGTGCGCGGGCCGTGCGCCGGCCGACTTCGATGAGGAGTGCGCCGTACGCTCGCACGTCGGGACACCCGCTGAGCACGCGCGCGTCGCAGTCCATCTCCACCGCCAGCCGCAGCCGGCGGAGCTGCCACCAGAGCGCCGCGTTCCACGGCGCCAGCACCAGCGCCGCCAGTCCGGCATAGAGCAGCATCGGATCGTGGGCGCGGACGTGCTCGCGCTCGTGCGCGAGCAGCATCGCGCGCCGATCGGGCGCCATCCGCACCGCCCATGCGGGCAGCACGATCTCGCTCGGCGCGAGGCCGACCACCGCCGGTCCCGTGTCCTCGGAGATGCGCACGAAGTGGTCATCGACCACCACCGTCCGCCATGCACGTCGCGCCCGGGCGAGTCGCACCGCCGAGAGCGCGATGACGCCGAGCAGGGCCAGGGAGCCGAGCGCCCACAGGCCGAGCAGCGGCCGGTCGAGCGCGCCAGCGAGCATCATCCCCCGCGCGCTCACGCGTTCGACGATCGTCGGCTCCTGGCGCTCGCGCAGCGCCTCCCCGGCCAGCCGCGAGGCTGCATTCTCGTCCGACCCCCAACCGTCCGGTGCGGCGGTACGCTCGAGCGCCGGCGGCGTCGACGCACCCTCGCGCAAGGCGCTGCCGAGGAAGGGCACGGCCAGCGAGCCGACGATCGCGCCGAGCCACAGCCAGCGCGCCGGCCATCGCAGCGCGCGCGCGCCGCGCTCTGCGAGCAGCGTCGCGGCGGCGATCAAC
>CAYLPM010000603.1:0-1532 GCA_964385525.1 uncultured Gemmatimonadaceae bacterium | reverse complement strand
CACCGCTGGCTTGACGAGCGACCGCACCAGCCCCGGCTGCGCGTCCGGATCCGGCGCGAGCCGGTTGGTGCCCTCGGTGATCGTGATCGGACGCTCGGTGTTCTCGCGCACGGTGAGACACGGGATGCCGAGCGCCGTCGTCTCCTCCTGGAGTCCGCCGGAGTCGGTGATCACGCTGTGCGCGCCCGCGATGAGGTCGAGCATCTCGAGATAGCCCACCGGCTCGAGCGCGCGCACGCGCGAGAAGCCGAGTCTCGCGGCGTCGAGCCGCGCGCGCGTGCGGGGATGCACGGGGAAGATCACCTCGCGCTCGCCGGCCACGGTCTCCAGCGCCTCGACGATCCGCGCGAGGCGCTCGGGGTGATCGACGTTGCTCGGACGGTGGAGCGTGACGACGACCGCCTCGCCGTTGGCGCCGAGCCGCTCGCGGAATCCCGTGCGCTTCGCCGCCTCCAGGGCGTAGAACAGCGTGTCGATCATCACGTTGCCGACGAAGACGATCTCGTCGTCGGGCTCCCCTTCCCGGCGCAGCGCCTCGTCGGCATCGCGTGAGGGCGTGAGGAGGAGATCGGCGATCCGGTCGGTGACGATGCGGTTGATCTCCTCGGGCATCGTCCGGTCGCCGCTCCGGAGCCCTGCTTCCACGTGGGCAGTACGGAGCCCGAGCTTGGAGGCGACGAGAGCCGCGGCGACGGTCGAGTTCACATCGCCGTAAACGAGCATCCAATCGGGGCGTTCGCGCTCGAGGACGGGCTCGAGGCGTTCCATGATCCTGGCCGTCTGGGCGGCGTGGGTCGCGGAACCGACTTCGAGGTTGACGTCGGGCTCGGGGATTCCGAGGTCGCGGAAGAAGGAGCCGGAGAGACCTTCGTCGTAGTGCTGGCCGGTGTGGACGACGATCTGGGCGAGGCCGGCGGCGCGGGCGGCGCGGTGGACTGGGGCGATCTTGGGGAAGTTCGGGCGCGCACCGACGATGTGGAGAAGCTTCAAGCCTCTCCTCCGCCCGTGGCGGCGAGCTCCTGCGCGCGGATCGACCACTCGGTCACTTCGAGCAATTCCTGAATCGAGATGGGGGGAGGGCCGCCCTCCTTCACGGCGCGGATGAACGCCGCGGCGAGCGCCTCGTGCCCCTTATCCTGCTTCTGCGGGAGACGCGTCGCAAGGCCATCGATCCCCCATGCCTCGAGCTTGCGGAAGTTGTCGATCCGGATCGCCTTGCCGTCGAAGAACAGCTCGATCCGCTCCTTCGGGAATCCCTTGTGGCCGTTCGCCAGGTACTGGATGCTCCCGACCGAGCCATCGGCGAAGGCGAGCTGGATCGTCGAGACGTCGTCGACCGGAAGGCCGCCTTTGCGGGCCGCGATCACCTGAAGTCCGTGGATCGGGGCGCCCACCAGCGCGCGCGCGAGGTCGATGAAGTGGCAGGCTTCGCCGACGATCCGTCCACCGCCGGACTCGGCATCCTGCGTCCAGTGCTCGCGCGGGATCGCGCCGGCGTTGACGAGCAGATTGATGACGAGCGGACCGCTCCT
>CAYLPM010000602.1:0-11620 GCA_964385525.1 uncultured Gemmatimonadaceae bacterium | reverse complement strand
CGGGTGGATGATTACTTCGCCGACGGGCAGGCTCTGCTGCTCCTGCGGCGGGAGCCATGAGCACCGAGGGCCGTCACCCGGTTGGTGACGGCCCTCTCGCGTTCCTGGTCAGCGCCCGGCAGGCGGCGGGCGTCGCCTGGTTGTGTCCGGCGGGATGCGCGTCGTGTCGGGAGGCGTGCGCCGGGTGGTGTCCGGCTGCGTGGTATCCGGCGGCGTCTGCCGCCGTGCTCCCGGAGGCGGCGTGAGCAGCAGCTCGTCGCGCATGCGCCGGAGCGTGGAGTCCGCGACGGGTCCGCGGGTGGTGTCGGCGCGGAGCATCGGCGCGGTGTCGGGGCGGAGGAGCTGCGTGGTGTCAGCGCGGAGCGGTGTACGGATCGTGTCGGCACGCGCGGGCGTCGGCACGACCTCTCGCCGGAGGGTCGTAGTGCTATCGCTCCTCACCATCGGCGTGCTGTCGGCGCGCGCCGGCGGCATCGGATCGCGGACCGGCATGGCGGTCGTGTCCGCGCTTGGCGGCGGCCGCAATGGCCGGTAGACCGCCGTGTCGCGGACCGCCCGGGTCGTCGAGTCGGTCCGGCGCTCCTGCGAGACCTCCCGGAGCCACACCCCGCCGCCAAACCGCGCCACTGTCCCCGTGGAGACGAAGACGCCCTCGGGACCCAGCGTGTTGGCCGGCATCGTGTCGAGATTGATCCTCATGACGCCCGTGTCACGCACGAACGTCGGATCGCCGTAGGCGTAGCCGCCCTGGGCGCCCGTTCCGGCCGCGCCGGTCGCCACGGCACCGCTCACCCCCAGGCTGTCGCGCGCGGTGAAAGCGAGGCCGAGCGATCGGAAAATGTCGTTCAGGTTGGCGGTCTCCACGCCGCGCTGCCGGCGCGCACAGGCCAAGGCCTGACGTGTCTGCGGGCCGATCGTTCCGTCCGCGGCGCCCGGATCGCATCCCATCGCGCGCAGGGAGTTCTGGAGCTCGCGCACCTGCTCCTGCGTGAGACCGCGGTTCGCGACGGCGCGTGACACTTCGCCGGCGGCTTCCTGCCGGACGACGCCGGCCCGTGTGGTGTCCTGCTGCCGCGGTGTGCGCAAGGTGTCGGGCGGGGGCTGTGGTCCGCGCTGGCCCGTCCGCTGCGCCTCTCCCGCTGCTGGCGCGAGCGCCAGCACGAGACCGAGCGACGCGAGAAGGGGGAGTCTCATGGCCTGCCTCCAGGTCTGTCCGATGGATGGAGACGGAGGGCGCAAGGAGCGGGCCGGAATGAAACGACCCCCGGAGCCGGCCTTTCGGCGGGCTCCGGGGGTGCGGGGACGTGCGTCGAGCTATCGGAGGCGCAGAATCGCTGCCGTCACCATCGCCGCGAGTGCGACGAGTCCGACCGCCGAGCCGAGGGCGGCGAGGGGCGAGACGACGAACTCACGCCGGTACCACGGCGAGATCATCTGCGGCGCGGTCCGCGGGAGCGCCGACATGATCGCCGCCTGCACGTGGGCCGGGGTTCGTACCTCGCGGCGGGCTTCCGCGGCGCGGTTGATCTGGCCCCAGAACTCCACGTCCCGCGCGTACTCGCCGCGCCGGACGGCGGTCTCGGGGAGCTCGCCATCCAGCCACGCGTGAACCGCGGGCGGGGTCGTTCTGCGTCCGAGCGGAACCTCGCGGTCGGCCAGCGGCCGCGACTCGGGTGCCCGGTGCGCACGCTCGGGGGCGCGCTCGCCACCATCGTTGTGCGCGTTCAGATTGTCCAGCATCAGGCGTATTTCTCCTCGAGTAAGAGCTGGAGCGCTTCCCGAGCGCGATGCACGCGCATCTTGAGTGCCCCGACCGTCGTTCCCAGCAGATCCGCCATCTCCTCGTACGATCTGCCTTCGACGTGCTTCATCACGAACGCTTCCCGAAGCGAAGGCGGGAGCGACGAGAGTGCGCGATCCAGGTCGCTGCGCAGCTCCGTGCGGTCCAGCTCCTCGTCCGGCGTCGCGTAGCCGGAGGGTTGATCGTCTTCATCGTAGCTGAGGTGGGTCCGGCGTATGTTCTTCAGCCAGTCCTTGCACCCGTTGGCCACGATACGGAATACCCAAGCATCGAAGCGTCCGCGCACCTCGGCGAGGTGCTGGTACGCCTTGATGAAGGACATCTGGAGGATGTCCTCTGCCACGTCGGGGCTCCCGGTCATACACAGGGCATGCCGGTAGAGGGGGTCACTGTAGCGCCCGATGAGGAGGGAGAACGCGTCTCGATTGCCGGAGAGGACTCGGGCGATGATCGCCTGGTCCGGCTCGAGTTGCTCGACCTCCTCCGTCACTTCCACCGTCGTTTTCACGGGGCTAGTGTAACGCTCTTGCTGCCGAACGGACAGACCCGTGCCGCGCGCGCGCGGCTGTAAAATGGTCGACACGTTGCATGGACGACCGGGCCGGCGCGAGGTAACACGGGGCCGCGGGCGGCACCGGCAGGCGCCCCGATCGGCGGCGCGGGCGGGATGAGGATCAGCGCAGCCGGGCGGGATGGGGGATCAGCGCAGCCGGGCGTGATAGAGCAGCTCGCGGACTCGATCCCCCTTGTACCGGCGGCCAGCCCGGTCGCTGTCCGCCCGATAGCGGCGATACTGGTGGGAGAATCGCCGGACCCGCCCGTCCATCGCAGCCTCGCGGAGAATTTCGCGCAGCTCGTCGTCCGGGAGCAGTCCCTCGGAGTTGTAGCTCACGAGCACGTGACGCGCATCAGTGGCCGCGAGAAGGTCTCGCAGCGCACCGGCCACGCGCTTCGACGAGCACCAGTCGCTGCTCGGAGCTCCATCGAGCAACCCGGTCTTTCCCCGAAGCGTCGGTGCCTCGTCGTCGAACCATCCGCGGGCGAGGAGCTCGGGGACGTGATAGTAGCCGGAATACTGCCGGGAGTTGTAGGGGGGGTCTATGTACAGCAGCTCGAGCGGCCCCGCCTCGCGAGCGACGACCGCTGCATCGGCGAGGTGTGCGCTCGAGCCGCTCCCGTGCAGCGGGCGCTCTGGCGCGATACGCAGCGGCCGGCGCGCATTGGTCTGCCAGCTCTTGATGTATGCGGCGTAGACACCCGCGGTGTTCGCGACGCGGTCGGCGGCCTCGATCACCGCGGCGAGCAGGATGAAGTACGCATCCTCATCGATGAGGCCCTTCAGACGCCACTCGTGAATCACGCGCCGCGCCGCGTCGATCCGCCCCGCGTTCTCCTCGGTGAAGTACATCCGATCGCCCGCCGGCGAGAAGTTCGCGGTGATGAATCCTGGTTCAGGCTCGAGCCAGGCCCCGAGGTATTCGCCGATCGCGGCAAGGCGCAGCCCCGCGCCGGTCGGGGCGGGAGTGGGGGTGGGGGTGGGAGTGGTCATCTCGTTGAGCGGCGCACGGCTGGCCGTCGAGGACACTCCGTTGCCCGTCGACGCTCTTGCCGTCATCGGCAATTCGATATGCATCGACATCGCACGGCCGTTCCGCGTTTCGACCCGCGCACGGAGGTTTGGCGATCGAAGGGCGCGCGCCAGTTCCGCATCCTCGGCGCACAGCGCGCGGAAGCTCGGCATTCGCCCCGCGACGACGTACGCGCGCTGGAGCACGTACGAGTACGTCATGAGATCGCTCGACACGACCCGCCACCCCGCCCCCTTGAGCGCGCGCCCGACCGCCGCCGTCCCGGCGAAGGCATCGTGCGCCGCGCCCGGCGCGACGCCGAGCCGCCGTACGGCACGCAGCAGGAACGGGAGCAGTCGGGTCTTGTTGCCGATGTAGCGCATGACTCCTGGACATCTGGCCCGTATGCGTCGCCCGCATTCATCGAGCGACGAGCGCGCGCCGAGCATAATAGCCTGCCGCATCCGAGAGTCCAGCGTCGGTGCCCGATGCCTCACGCCGCCATCCCGGGTGCCGATCCGGGATGGCGGCGTGGCAATGGCGCCCGCAGACGGGTCGCACCGCCTCGTCAGAGCACCCAGCCAGCGCGAAGCTGGAACACGGGACCGAACGAGGTCGTGACGGCATCGTTTCCACCAGCCGGCGCGCCGAACGCGGTGACCTCGAACAGCGAGCGCCCCCACCGCAGCTCCGTCCCCGCCTTGATCGTGAGGTACTGCGTGCGCTCGAAGACGTAGATCTCGCCAAGCGATGCGTAACCCAGCGATAGCATGGGCGAGATACGCAGGCGCCGCGGCTCCGACTCGGCGGGCGGATCGCCGAGGTGCGCCTTGAGCGTGAAGCCGGCATCGATCATCATCGCCGACTCGTCGAATGCGTTGAGGTTCGCCAGGTCGGTGAAGAGCCCGACCGACATTCGGGGCGCGACGACGTAATCCACGGCGACGCCGACCCCGGCGCTCAGCGAGAGGTCGTACGAATCGTACGGTCCCTCCTCCAGGTAGAAGGCGCCCGGCGTGATGAGGCCGGCCTTGAGAATCACGCTGATCGGACGGTCGAGGACCTGTGCCGAGACGGGCGCCGGAACGGCGAACAGGAGGAGGGCGAGGATCGTGAGGGGGATGCGCATGGGTTCACCTGGTGGTCCACGTTGTCTGGTCGTGCCGGCGGCCCGGCCGGGCAGCTGGCGGAGGATGCATCATCGAATCGAGAGCGAGTACGAGCCCGTCTCGAAGTAGTCGTAGCCACTCACCACGACGAAGTAGTCGATGCCCGGATTGAGCTGCGTGCTGACGAGCGCGTTCAGATTTCCCGAGGACCTGTCATCGTTCTGCGCCATGAGCACGACCGTCGCCGACGTCTGTGTGTGCGAGGTCATCGCGTACACTTCCAGATAGTTGTCGAACGGCGAGCTGAGGTCGAACGTGACCACGCGCGGATCGGCCACGCGCACACGCCAGATCTCGTAGAAGCCCTCATCGTTCGGATCGTTGTCGGCGGCGTCGCAATCGTCGTCGTTGACGTTGCCGCTTTTCGTGTCGCCGATCACGGCTGTCCCACGGACGCAATAGGCGTCCAGCATCGCTTGCGGCAGCGGATCGAAGACGACCCCCCCATTCGGGCTGGTGGCGTCGTCGCCGCTGCAGGCGATGACCGCCGCGAGCATTGCGTACCGGGTCGCGAGTCGAATGGTGCGTTGCATGCTCACCTCCATTGGGGTCGAGTGGTGGTGCTCGTTGCGAGGCATGGAGCGTGGTGGTAAGGTTGGCCGGAGACCTCGGCCGGGCCGCGCTCGACGAGCCACTCCCCACGCTTCGCTTTCTGCTCGTATCCAACGCGAGATTCCGATCCGGATGCGGACATGACACTGCCGACGGGGCCCCGCCGGGATGGTTCGGCCAGCCCGCGAGAGGTCGAGGAGGCCGCGAAGGCCGCGAAGGCCGGCGCGGCCGAGCACGCCGCGGCCCACTATGGCGACGCTGATGCCGTCGAGCGTCTCATGCCGGTCGTGTACGACGAGCTGCGCCGGATCGCACGGCGCCAGCTGCAGAATGAGCGGCCGAACCACACGCTCACCACCACGGCGCTCGTACACGAAGCCTATCTGAAGCTCGGCAGCCAGGACCGCGCCGAGTGGGTGGACCGCACGCATTTTCTCGCCGTCGCCTCGCGAGCCATGCGCCGCATCCTGATCGATTATGCACGCCAGCATCGGGCGTTCAAGCGCGGTGGAGAGTTCCAGCACATCTCGATCGAAGCCGCCGCCCCGGTTGCCGCGGATCGCGGCGAGATGCTGCTCGAGCTCGACGAGGCACTCAGCCGGCTGGCGGTGCTCGATCCACGTCAGGCGCGCATCGTCGAGTGCCGGTTCTTCGGGGGCATGACCGAGGAGGAGACCGCGAGCGTGCTGGACCTGACATCGCGAACGATTCGCCGCGAGTGGGTCAAGGCGAAGGCGTGGCTATATGCGGAACTGACCGCGCCGGGCACCGCCTGATGCGCGTCGGCGTCGGCCAGGGGGCCGCGAATCGCTGGCCAGCATCGACCGCCCAGGCCAACGTCCTCCACGAGGTCGCGCCGCCCGGCGCGCACGGTCGGAGACCGTGAACCGCGGGTCGCCGGAGTGGTGGCGGCGCGTGCAGGCCTCGCTCGATGCCGCGCTGGATCAGCGGGCGGATCACCGACGCTCGGATGCACGAGTCCCGGACGCGGAGGAGAGCGAGATACGCGTCGAAGTCGAGCGGATCCTCCGTGCGATGCACGCCGTCGAAGATTTCCTCTCGGGATCAGCCGCCGAGTTCGCGGCGCCGCTCGTGGTGGAGGCCGCGGACCGGACGGAGGCGCGAGCGATCGGAAGGTGGTTCGGACGATATCGGCTCGATCGGGTGATCGGGCGCGGAGCCATGGCCGTGGTGTATCGGGCCGAGGATCCGGAGCGGGATCGCGAAGTGGCTCTAAAGGTTTTCGCCTCCGAGCTCGGCCGGCCGGATGAAGTCGCCCGCTTTCTGCGCGAGATCGGACTCATGGCGACGCTCCGGCATCCGCACATCCTGCCGATCCTGGACTCGGGCGAGCTGGCGGGTGCGCCCTGCTTCGTCATGCCGTTGATCGCCGGCGGCACGCTCCGGCAGCGACTGAAGCGCGACGGTCGGCTGCCGCTGCGTCTCGCCACGGCCATCGCCCGTCAGGTGGCCGCGGCACTCGCGCACGCGCACGGAAGGGGCATCGTTCACCGGGACATCAAGCCCGCGAACATCCTGTTGGCGGTGCCCGCGGATGCGGGCACGGTCTCTTCCGCGGATGCGGTTGCGGTCTCTTCCACGGATGCGAGCGCAGTGGCGCCCATCGACGCGCCCGCGTCGCTCGCCGGCCCGGACGAATGTCACGCACTCGTGGCCGATTTCGGGATCGCCCGAATGGTCGATGAAACGTTCACCGAGCGGCTGACGTTCAGCGGCGCCCCGATGGGAACGTTGCCCTACATGAGCCCCGAGCAGGCGCGGGGTGACCGTGACGTCGATCAGCGCACCGACATCTACTCGCTCGGCTGCGTGCTCTTCGAGATGCTCGCCGGGGCGCCCCTCTACTCGCTTCGAGAGGCGGTGTCCCGGCTCCGCCGGCTGCCGTCGGCTCCGTCGCCCGCGTCGAAGCTGCGGGCATCGGCGCTGCCGCCGGCGATCGAGCGTGTGCTCGCCCGCACGATGGCGGAGGCGCGGGAGGAGCGCTATCCGACCGCCGGCGAGCTCGACGCCGCGCTCGTCGCGATCAGCACGGAGTGATCACCGGGACGTCCACGGTGGGCAGCGCGAACCCATAGCGATCGTTCAACGCGTCGGCCGCCGCGTTGGCGACACTCTGATACCCGTAGCCGTTCGGGTGCACGCCATCGAGGCTCATGTACTGGCCGTGGGGGAACGAGCACGTCATCATCGTCACCACGCTGAACGCGGGCCGCTCATCGACGAACCGCCCGAGGACCTCGTTGGCATCGAGCAGCGCATAGCCGTTCGCGGCAGCCTCGCTCGCGATGTGGTCGTTCATCTCGCCGACGACCGTGGCGAGCGTCTGCGCTTCCGTAGGCGAGAGGATGTAGTCCGGCGATGGACCGACGGGTCCGTTGGCGCAGGAGAGCTGCGCCTGCTGGCCCATCGCGGCGAGGGCCTGTCCTTCGGCGACTTTCGTGAGAACGAGGCCCGGCGTGAAGACCAGGTTCGCGCTGCCATCGCAATCGGCCTGCACGGCGACGTTGAAGGCCAGGAACTCGAGGCGGTTGCTCCATAGCTCGCTCCCCTGCCGCATGCTCGGCATCTGGCTCACGAGCGGCACGGTCACGAGGAGCGCCCGGGCGCCTGTCGCCTCGACGCTGTCGATGACTTCCGTGTAGACCGGCGCCCAGGCGGCAACGGTCGTGAAGGTCACGTTGGGAATGACCTGTCCACTGGCGGCCGCGGTCAGCACCTCGTTCGACCCGAGCTCCACGGACACGAGCGTGGGATCGAGGTCCATCATCGCCGAGACCTGGCTCTCGTTCGCCGGGAGAATGCGCGCGTAGAGCATCGCGCTGAACCCGGTTCTCGACGCGGGCGTCGCACTCAAGGCAGCCGAGGTCGTCGCGCCGGGGACGGCGACGTTGTTCGTCGGCAGCGCGATGTCGGGAAACAGCGCGGCGCACGAGTTGTCCCCGGCCGCGATCGCGACGCCACTCAGCAGTCGACCGAACTGGAGGGGCGCAATGTACGGCGGCGCGCACCCGGGACCGCGAATGGCCGGATACGAGAACTGCGCGAACGACTGGTCGGCGAGCAGCGCCGGCCACGAGCGTGCCTGGGTGCTGTAGAGGATGCCGTTCGACTGCGTCCCCGCGCTGAGACTCGTGCCGATCGAGACGTATCGCGCCAGCGCTTCGGAGCCGGCCGGACCGGTGACGTCCGCCGTGTCCGACTCGCACGAGGCAAGCGTGAACGTGGAAAGCGTGCCAAGGGCGACTGCCCATCGACGGATCATGGAAGCTCCGAACTGGTAAGGGACGGCTCGTACGGCGGGCCGCTGCGCGGTGCCGGCGGCCCACAAGTATATGAGTGCTCCCGCGGGTGCGCTACTCGGCGCGCTCCGTCGTCGCGAAGACTTTCCAGCCGTCCCGTCTGATCGCGGCGCCATGCTCGTTCAGCATCGGCGGAGGACATCGCACGCTCCCTCCGGTGCTCGGCGCGATCCCGCTGAAGGCGGACGCCCGGACATCCTCGATCGCCTCGCGCACCGTGCGTACGCGACCCGAGGGTACGCCAGCCGCATCCAGCCTCGCGAGCCACTCCGCCGCGTCCTGCTCCAGAACGCGCTCCGCCATCGCGCTCGTCACGCGACCGCGCGCGCGGACACGCCCGGCGTTCGTCGCCAGCGAATCATCGGCGGCGAGCGCATCGAGCTCGAGCGCGCGTGTGCACGCCCGCCACTGCGCATCGCTGCCGACGGCGATCACGATCGGCCGATCGGCCGCCTCGAAGAGCTGGTACGGAACGAGATTCGGGTGCGCATTGCCCCACCGTCCCGCATCGGCGCCGGTGACGAGCGCGTTCTGCGCCACGTTCACGAGCGCGGCCACGGCGCTGTGCGCAAGCGAGATGACGAGGCGAGCCCCACCGCCCTCCCCGCGATGGCGCCCGACGAGTGCCCCGAGGATCGCAATGGCGGCGTCCTTCGCCGCGATCACGTCCGCGAGCGCGACTCCCATCTTCATCGGCGCACCCTCGGGCTCGCCCGTGATCGACATCCACCCGCACTCGGCCTGCACGACGAAGTCGTAGCCGGGTCGCGGCGCACCGGCTCCGAACCCGGTGATCGTGCACCAGATGAGCCTCGGGTGAGCTTGCTGGATGGACGCCGGATCGAACCCCCAGCGCTCGAGCGTGCCGGGCCGGAAGTTCTCGACGATGATGTCCGCCTTGCCAATGAGCTCGATCACGAGGGCCCGGTCACGCGGGTCCGCGAAGTCGGCCGCGAGGCTCTTCTTGTTGCGGTTGACGCTCAGGAAATAGGCGCTCTCGCCGCGGGCGTCGAATGGCGGCCCCCATCCTCGCGTTTCGTCGCCGGAGCCGGGCCGCTCGACCTTGATGATGTCGGCACCGAGGTCGCCGAGCAGCATGGTGCAGAGCGGACCGGCGAGCACGCGGGTGAGATCGAGGACTCGGACGCCCGTGAGTGGATCTTGGCGCGTAGGTGTCGTGTTCATGGCTTTACTGAAAGAACTTCAGCGCGCATCTTGCTGGGTGGACATCGGGGCACGGACTCGAGGATGTCTTGCGTAGCTGTAGAAAAATCATATACTTGCCGCGCCGGAGCGTCGGGGACGGGCCACCGGGATCCGGTCGCCGCCTCGATCTCCCATCGATCCTCGACGCAGGGGACGCTTTCGATCTCAGACTCCACGGATACGCCACATGGCCGATAACGGGCAGTTGGACGGAAAGGGCACCATGGCCGCAACCACGGGAGGGCCTCCCGGGGGCAGCTCCGGGGCAGGCGGTCCGACCGGCGGCTCGCCGGGTGGACCGGCCGCACCCGGGGCGGCGGGGGCTCCCGGGGCTCCCGGGGCGCCTGGCGGCGCCCCCGCGCCCCGTCGCGGGCCCGGCCACCGTGGCGCAGACGTCCGCGACGCCATGGCCGAGCTCGCGGCCAAGGCCCAGGAGATCAGCCAGGAAGCGGGGAGCAAGATGGCCTCGACGATGCGCGACGTGATTCACGCGGCTGCGGGGATGGCCAGCTTCACCGTGGAGAGCGCGCGCGACCTGGTGCAGTACATGGTCCGGCGCGGCCAGATCAGTCCGGAACAGGGTGAGCAGTTGCTGCGCGAGGCGGAAGAGGGGTCCAAGAAGAGCGGCGCCGCATCGCGCCCGTCGACGCGGCCACAGCCGCGTGCGGAGACTCGCGCGCCTGCCCCGATGGACCCGCGTCCCCTCGCGCGCCCGGCTGCGGCACCACCGCCCGCCGCGGCCCCCGCGCCAGTCCGGACGGCCTCTGGTGCCGCGGCGTCGCCGCGGCCGTCCGGCGACGTCGCCGCGAAGGCCCTGGTCCCGAAGACCGTTTCGACCAGGACCAGTGCGCCAGGCGCCGGTACAGGGAAATCAGGCGCGACGAAGGCGGCGGCGAAGTCTGGAGCCTCGACCTCGGGAGCGAAGCGTGCCGCCGCCGGTGGGGCGAAGGGCTCGGCAAAGAAGTCGTCGGCCGCGAAGAGCGGCAATGTCAAGAAGGCCGCGAAGTCAGCGAAGTCGGTGAAGTCGGCGAGGTCGGCGAAGCCGTCCAGTCGCGCGAGCGCGCCTCGATCCAAGGCGAAGGCCAAAGCCTCCAAGGCCCCGGCTAGGAGGAAGTGACCCGGACACTCGCGAGCCACTCGAGGAATTCGCGCATGTCCTCGGTGCCCGCGACGCGAAATTCCGCCGCAGTCTCGACCGGCTCCTCGGCGACGCGCACCGTCAGCGCTTCCGGATGGCGCGCCCGCAGTGCCTCGAAGGCATCCTCGTCGGTGCGGTCGTCGCCGGCGAAGAGCAGCGAACCACCGGGCGAGAGGCCGCCGAGGCGCTGCGCCAGCCCGAGAATCGCCGTCCCCTTGTGAATGCTGACCGGCGGCCGCACCTCGAATAGCATCTTCCCCTCCGTCATCCGGAGCCCGGGCTCGCCGATCGCCTCCTCGACCGCCGCGCGCAACCCGGGGACCACGGCGGGATCCGCGAGCCGGAAGTGAATGCTGAGCGTCCACACCTTGTCCTCGATGATCACGCCGGCGAGGTGGGACGCCTTGGTGCGCAGCCGCCGGGCGACCTGGGCCATCGCGGGGCGATAGGGTGCCACCCGCGCGTCCACCGTGGATTCGCCCTCGGGGTCGATGATCTCGCAGCCGTGATTGCCGATCACCCACAGGTGGGAGACGGCGACCATGCGCCGCGCGTCGGCGGCGGCACGCCCCGAGACGAGGACGATGTGCACGCCCTCGCGACGGGCCAGAGCCGCCACCACGCGGCGCGTCGCCCGAGGCACCTCGGCCTCGTCCGGCCGCGGAGTGATCGGCGCGAGCGTGCCATCCACGTCGAGCATGATCAGGAACGGGGACCCGCGCACGCGTCGCTCGACCTCCGCGCCGACCGGGAGGAGCGAGGTCGTCACCTGCGTGCCTCGGCGGCCGCGCGTCGGTCCATCAGAACGCGGGCGCGTCCGAGGATCGTCTCGAGCCAGTCGAAGATCGTGCTCTGGCGCAGTCGCG
>CAYLPM010000601.1:0-2477 GCA_964385525.1 uncultured Gemmatimonadaceae bacterium | reverse complement strand
CGGGCGCGCGGACACGGCGCCCGGCACGATGCCGCTCGAGGGCTCGCAGTGGATCGTCTCGTCGCTGAACGGTCGCGCGCTCGTCGACGGGTCGAGGATCACGCTCGCCTTCGCGGACAGTACGGTGGGCGGATACGCGGGATGCAATTGGTACGGCGCCCGCTATTCCGTTTCGGGCAGCAACATCCGGTTCCAGATGGCCGAAAGCACGGCGCGCGGATGCATGGACCCGGCCGGAGTCGGCGAGCAGGAAGCGGCGTACCTCGCCGCGCTGCGTCGCGTCGTGACTCACCGCGTCGCGGGTGACCGGCTGGAGCTGCTGGACGGTGACGAGAGCGTCATCGTCTCGATGACGCCGCGGGCCCGGGCGGCGATGGATCCGGCGGACCTGGCAGGAACGAGATGGCGACTGCGATCCGTGAACGACACCATGCGCGCCGCGGACTCGCTGCTCACGCTCGAGCTGAGCGCGACCGAGATCAGCGGCTTCGCCGGGTGCCGGCGGTACACGGGAACATACCGCGCGCGCAGCGATGAGATCGGCGTGACGAGCCTCACGATGGAGACCACGGAATGCGACAGCGGGCGAGTCGCGCTGCTGCGGGAAGGCGAGTTCACCACGGACCTGAGCGAGGCCACCACCTATCGCCTTCTGGGCGACTCGCTCGAGCTCATTACGGTAGACGGGCGCAGGCTCGTCTTCACCGCACGACGCTGGACCGAGCTGCCGCCTCCCTCGTGGCAGATCGTCGCCCGACGCGGCGGAGTGGTGCTCCTTGCCGCGAGACCGCCGATGCGCGCCAGCGCGGGTCGTGGCGAAGCTTCACGCGACGCCGCGCGCGAGTACCCGACCCTCGTCTTCGAGCACGGGCGCATCGCCGAGGGCCCGACCGCCCGCGCCGATCCCCATACTCTCGGTGAAGGCCCGCGCGATACGCTCCGGCTGCACTCTCTCGGGTTCGCGGGCGGACGCGTCGTCTTCCCGCAGCCTGGCGAGGCGTCGCCGCTGCTCGAGTCGCCGACTCGTGCCGGCCTCTACGTCGTCGAACGGGACGATCACCTCTGGCTGCTCACCGACTCGGGTGTGGTGCGCCTGACGGCCGACACGGTTTCCGGGATCGCGCGCGACACGCTCCGGCTCCAGACGCGGGAGGCCGGGCCGCATCTGTTCTGGGCGACCTCCCCGCTGTGGAGCCCCGATGGATCCGCGATCGCGTACGTGACGAACCGGACGTGGATGCTCGCGCGCCCGAGCGGCCAGGAGATCTGGCTCGCCGACATCGCCGCGGGCCGCGAGCGCCCGCTGCTCTCGGAGCGCGGCGAGTTCTTCTTTCCCATGGGTTGGCTAGGCTCGGAGCTCGTACATGGCGCACGCCGGGCCGGCATCTTCGCCGTGGATGTCCGCACGGGTCGCCGGCGGACGATCGCCATCGGGACGGCGGAGGCGTTTTCCCGACAGGGCACACGCCTGCTGTACACCACCACCGAGAACGGCAGGCTGCGCGCGCACGTCATCGAGGCGGACGAGGTCATCCATGTACCGGATCCTCCGCCGGCCGAGCGTCTCGATCACGGCGGAATGTTCTCGCCGAGCGGCGACCGGCTGGTGCTCGGCACGAGCTTCATGGCAGACAGCGGCATCACGCGCGCGCTCTACGTGTTCGACATCGACGCGAGGCGCCTGACCCGCATCGTGCAGTGGAACCTCAGGGAAGGGGGCCAGCATCCTCAGGGGATTCCGGAATGGCTCGATGACTCGACGCTGCTCGTCACGCGCGCCGAGCGTCGCACGGGCCGCTCGACCTCGGCCGTGCTCCAGGTGCCGCTGCCTCGCTGACGCGGATGTGGTCCGTGGCGCCGGCGCGCGAATCGATCGCGATGCGCGACGGACGCGTGAGCGATGAGCCCGATCTCTGCAGCGCGCGTGGAGCAAACGGGAGAAGCAGGTCACGGTTCCGGTGTCAGCACGTGCCGCTTGTCCCCGCGTTGGAGCACCATCGAGGTCCCGCCGCGCCCGGCGCGTACGTGCACGGCCGGTTCGGTCTGTTCATTCAGCATGACGAGCCCCGACCCGGATTCGGATGCCCCGAGTTTCACGCGGATAACCCCCCTGGCGTCGCGGAGGCGAAAGACCACCTCCCCATCAGGCTGCACGTCGAGCTGCGCGCGGACACGGCCTTTGCTGTCAACGAGCTCGATCGCCTGGGCTCGCAATACCCCGGCGGTCGTCTGGGCAGCCGCCGGGCGGTCGTGCAGCAGAATCCCGACAGTGAGCAGCAGAGCGGTTCCGGTGCACCAAAAGGCCAGTCGTTCGATTTTCACGTTGTCTCCAGAAAGAGCGATGAAGATGGGATACCGCTGGAACCAGAATCGCTTACCCGTCAAAACGGCGAGGCGGTCTGCAAGCTCAACGAGGCTCTCTGGGGGGTTAGGAGAGTTCTCGGAGGTTCACGGATGTAGTGGCCGCTTCCTGGAAA
>CAYLPM010000600.1:0-7587 GCA_964385525.1 uncultured Gemmatimonadaceae bacterium | reverse complement strand
GGCGGGGTCGTGTGCGATCCGCTCAAGATGAGTGTGGCCGAGCTCGAGCGTCTGACGCGACGTTACACGGCCGGGATCATGGCGACGCTCGGTCCGGATTCCGACGTCCCGGCGCCTGACGTGAACACCAACGAGCGTGTCATGGCCTGGGTCATGGACACCTACTCCATGCACACGCGGCACACGGTGACGGCGGTCGTCACCGGCAAGCCCATCGAGATGGGGGGATCGCTCGGTCGTCGCGAGGCGACGGGCCGCGGCTGCATGATCGTGACCAAGGAGGCGCTCCGGCACCTGGGCATGTCGACGCAGGGCACGACGGTCGCGATCCAGGGATTCGGCAACGTCGGCTCGGTGGCGGCTCACCTGCTCGCGCAGGAAGGCTGCCGGATCACGGCCATCGGCGACCGCTCGGGCGGCGTACACAACCCGGCCGGCGTGGACATCCCGCTGGCGATCGAGCACATCCGCAAGCACAAGACGCTGGAGGGCTTCGAGGGCGGCGACCGGGTCAGCAACGACGAACTGCTGACCCTCGACGTGGACGTACTGCTGCCGGCGGCGCTCGAGAACGTGATCACGTCGAAGAATGCCGCGAAGGTGCGTGCGCGGATCGTCTGCGAAGGCGCCAACGGACCGACGACCGCGGCGGCGGACTCGATCCTCGAAGAGAAGGGTGTCTTCGTGATTCCGGACATCCTCGCGAACGCGGGTGGGGTGACTGTCTCGTACTTCGAGTGGGTGCAGGATCGCGGCGGCTACTTCTGGCCCGAGGATGTGGTGAACGATCGTCTGCGCGAGATCATGACGCGCAGCTTCAAGGACGTGATCGATCTCGCCCGACAGCACAAGGTGAACATGCGCACGGCGGCGTACATGCTGTCGATCAGCCGGGTGGCGACGGTGCACCGGTTGCGCGGGATCTATGCGTGATGGGCGGCGCCCGCACGGTGCCCGCGGCGCCCGGCGCCGCCGGTGTCCATGCGGGTGATGCTCGTGGTGGTCGGACGGCCGCGTGATACCGCCCTGCGAGCCATGATCGAGCACTACGAGACTCGTGCGTCGCGATACTGGCCGCTCGAGGTCACCGAGGTCCGGGAGGAGCCGGCACGCGCCACCTCGCCGGACCTCGTTCGCGAGCGGGAAGGGGAGCGGCTGGGCTCCAGGCTGCCGGCCAGCGGGACGATCGTGGCCTGTGATGAAGGCGGCACGGGACTGCGCTCCGGGGAATTCGCCGCCTGGCTGCAGGGCGAGCGCGAACGCGCGCGCGACGTGGCCTTCGTCATCGGGGGGGCGTTCGGCCTGGCCGAAGGCATTCACGCCCGCGCCGCGCGGTCGCTCGCGCTCGCACCATGGACGCTGCCGCACGAGCTCGCCCGGTTGGTGCTCGCGGAGCAGCTCTACCGGGCCGGGACCATCGTTCGCGGGGAGCCGTATCACAAGTGACCTCCGAGCCGATCGTCCGGTCCGAGCCGCTGGGCGGCCCGCCTCTCACGCGCGCGCTGTTCGACGGAAGCGCGGGCTCTGGCTGGACGGTCGCCTCGCCGGGGACGATCGCCGGATGGAGTCGCCGGGCGACCGAAGTCGCCGAGCGATTCACCGGCCAGGACTGGCTCCGCGGGCTGCTCCCCGCGCTGTCCCCGACGGGCGAGGCGGCCGCGCGGCTGGAGCGTGTCGCGGCGAGCGGAGGCGTCGTCGTGACGACCGGACAGCAGCCCGGATTGTTCGGCGGCCCGATCTACACGTGGTCCAAGGCGCTCAGCGCCGTCGCCCTTGCGGATGCGATCGAGAGCGCGACGGGCATCGCGACGGCGCCGGTGTTCTGGGCGGCGACGGACGACAGCGATTTCGCGGAGGCGAGCCGCACGATCGTCGCGGTCCCCGGCGGCGTCGAGGTGCTCGAGCTGCCGCGGCCGGCCGACGGCCCCGAGCGCATGCTCGCGGAGATTCCGCTGCCCGACGTGGCGCCGATGCTCGACGCCCTTCGCCGTGGCGCGGGCGCGGCGGCGCACGGCGAGGTGATCGAGACCGCACGTCGCTGCTATGCGACCGGCACGACGATCGGCGAGGCGTACGTGGCGCTCCTCCGGGGGATCCTCGAGCCGCTCGGGATCGCGGTGCTCGACGCGGCCCACCCCGCGGTCGGTGCCGCGATGCATCCGCTGCTGCGAAAGGCGCTGCTCCGGGCGGACGACATCGCGACGGCGGTCGCCGCGCGCGATGCGGCGATCCGGCAGCGGCACTTCGAGCCTCAGGTGCACGCCGTGGCCGGTCTGTCACTGGTCTTTCGCCGCTTCGAGGGGTCCCGCGAACGCGTGCCAATTGCCTCCGCCCGCGAGATCGCGGACCGTGATGTCGCGCTCGGGCCGAACGTACTTCTGCGGCCGGTCGCGGAGAGCGCGATTCTCCCGACGGTCGCCTATGCGGCGGGGCCGGGCGAGCTCGCGTACTTTGCGCAGGTGACGGCCGTCGCGAGCGCCCTCGAGCGCCCCGCTCCGCTGGCGGTGCCGCGCTGGTCGGGCACCATTCTCGAGCTCCACGTGACGCGTATTCTCGAGCGCTACGATCTCGCACCCGAGGCGCTGCGGGATCCGCACGCCGCGGAGACCGCTCTCGCGCGCACCGCGCTCCCGCGCGCCGTCTCAGCCAGCCTCGAGGCCTTCCGTCGCGCGGTCGACCAGCTCTCGCAGGAGCTCCGCCAGGCCGAGGCGCGCGACGATGCGCGACTGCTGCCGGATGCCGTGATCGAGGGCCATCGCCGCTCGCTTCTGCACCGCGTGGAGCGCCTCGAGCGCCGCGCGCTCGCGGCCGTGAAGCGCCGGCAGGAGGCTGTCGCTCGCGACCTCGCGACGGCGCGGGGCGCGCTGTACCCGCGCGGCGAGCGGCAGGAGCGCGCGCTGAATCTGCTCCCGCTCCTCGCGCGCCACGGTCCGTTGCTGCTCGAGCGAATGCGGGAGCGCGCTCGAGAGCACGCCGATTCGCTGGTGCAAGGGGATACCGCGCTCGTGATCGCGCGCTGATGGGCGACGGCGACCCGACCTCGTTTCCACCGGATGGTTTGGGAAGAGCGGCCGGTGATGCGACGCCGGATCCGGCCGCCGCGGCCCTGGTGGCCGAGGGGGAGGGGGAGGGGGAGGGGGAGGGGGGCTCGGCGCGCGCCGCGTCGATCGTGGGCGCGGGCATCCTGCTCAGCCGCGTGTTCGGCTTCGTGCGCAATTTCCTGTTCGCGCGCTATCTCGGCATCACCGACGCCGCCGACGCGTACACCGCCGCGCTGAAGATTCCGAATTTCGTTCGCAATCTCCTCGGCGAAGGGACGATCTCGGCCTCGTTCATTCCCGTCTATAGCGCGATGCTGGGGCGCGGCGATCCGCGGGATGCTCGGCGCCTCGCCGGCGCGGTGCTGGGGCTGCTGCTGCTGTTCGTCTCCGTGCTCACGCTCGCCGGGATCGCCCTCGCGCCGGCCCTCAGCGCGCTCTTCCTGCAGGCGTACGATCCGGTGACGCGAGAGCTCGCCACGCGATTGATGCGAGTCATGTTCCCGATGACCGGAATCATGGTGATCTCCGGGTGGTGTCTCGGGATCCAGAATTCCCACCGGCGCTTCTTCATCTCCTACGCGAGCGCGGCGTTGTGGTCGGTCGCGCAGATCGTGCTGCTGCTCGGATGGGGTCCGCGCACGGAGGATCTTGCGCAGCTCGCGTGGTATCTGGCGTGGGCGACGCTCATCGGCGCGCTGCTCCAGGTGGCGGCACAGCTCCCCGAAGCCCTCAAGCTGACGGCACCGCTTCGCGTGCGTCTCGACGCCTCGGCGCCTGGCCTCGCCGCGACGCTCCGGAACTTCGTGCCCGTCGTCATTGCGCTCGGGGTGGTGCAGATCTCGGCGTTCGTCGATGTGTTCCTCGCCGGCTGGCTGCCGGACGGAACGCTCGCCAGTCTCGAGTATGCGCGCATCGTGTTCCTGCTCCCGATCGGGCTCTTCGGCGTGTCGGTGGCGGCGGCGTCCCTGCCCGAGCTCGCGCGCGAGAGCAGCGCGCGCGCGATGGAGCCGATGCGCGAACGCCTGCGAAACGGGTGGATGCGGATCGTGTTCTACATCGTGCCGTCGACGGTGGTGTTCCTCGCCTTCGGCGACCACATCATCTCGCTCCTGTATCGGAGCGGACAGTTCGGACTCGCGGCCACGAACATCGCGCATCTGATCCTCGGCGCATTCGCGCTCGGCCTTCTCGGCTTCGCGTCGGTGAAGCTGTTCGCGTCCGCGTTCTACGCGATGCAGGACTACCGCACGCCGCTGCGGGCCGGGCTCGTGGGCTTAATCGTGTTCTGTGCGACGGCCGGCGCCCTGACCTTCGCGCTGCGGGACTCGTATCTCGGTGCCGCTGGCATCGCGCTCGGGAGCTCGATCGCTGCGTACGCGAACCTGGGCACGCTGCTGCACGGGCTGCAACGACGCGTCGGCGCGTTCTACACGCGGGACATGTGGCGGGGCAGCGGCCGCATCGTCGCCGCCGCGGCGGCGGCCGGCGTCGCCGCGGCCGGCGCCGAATGGCTGCTGCGAGACCTGCACTTCCGCATCGCCGCCGCCGGCACTCTGGTCGCGTTCGGCGGTATATTCATACTCGCCGCGCACGCACTGGGGAGCCGGGAGGCCGGCCGGTGGCTGCGCACGCTACGCCTGATTCGCTGACGTCTCGATGCTGCGTGTTCCGGACGCGATCGCCGCCAAGCTCCCGCACCTCCCCGAGTCGCCCGGTGTCTACCTGTGGAAGGACGATGCCGGGGAGATTCTGTACATCGGAAAGGCCAAGCGGCTCCGCTCGCGCGTGCGCAGCTATCTCGCGGGGGACCAGGTCGCGAGCGTCAAGACCCGCGCGCTCATGCAGCGGGTGGCCGATCTAGAGACGATCGTCGTGCCCGGCGAGGCGCACGCACTCATCCTCGAAGCGAATCTGATCAAGGAGCACCGGCCGAAGTACAACATCGTGCTCCGCGATGACAAGTCGTATCCGTACATAAAGGTCACGGTCCAGGAGCCGTTCCCGCGCGTCTTCGTGACGCGCCGGCTGGTCGACGATGGCGCCCGTTACTTCGGCCCGTACACCGACGTTGGCGCCATGCGCCGGGCGCTCAACGTCGTAAAGCGGATCTTCACCGTGCGCTCCTGCAGCTACGACATGCCGCGCACGATGCCCGAACGACCGTGCCTCGACTACTTCATCAAGCGGTGCAAGGCGCCGTGCATCCTCGCCCAGACGGAGGAGGAGTATCGCGCGATGATCGATGAGGTGCTCCTCTTCCTCGATGGCCGGACGGCGGAGGTGATCCGGCGGGTGCGCGAGAGGATGGAGTCAGCCGCGAGCGCGCTGGATTTCGAGCGCGCGGCCGAGCTTCGCAACGCGCTGGGGCACCTCGAGAAGATGGAGGAACCCACGGTCGTGCTCGAGGTGGAGGGCGGCGATCGTGACGCGATCGGGTATGCGCGCGACGGGGCGGACGCGTGTGTCGCGCTGCTGCGCATCCGGCGCGGGCGGCTGCTCGCGCGCGAGCATCACTTCCTGACGAATCTGGACGGCGAGGACGATCCGACGGCGCTCTCGGCGGCGCTCGCGCGCACCTACCTGCCGCTCGACGATCGTGCGGCCGAGCTTCTGCTTCCCTTCGATCCCGCCGACCGGGAGCTGTTCGAGGCGTCCCTCGGCGGCACCACAATTCGAGTGCCGCTCCGCGGCGCCCGCCGGGAGATCATCGACCTCGCCGAACAGAACGCGCGGCACCTGTTGGAGGAGCTCAAGCTCGGCGCCGACGAGACGGAAGAGCGCGCCGCGGATCCCGTCTACGAGCTTCAGCGCGAGCTCGGACTCCAGCGTGTGCCGCGCGCGCTCATCTGCTTCGACATCAGCACGACCCAGGGGACCGACACGGTCGGCTCGTGCGTCTGGTTCGAGAATGGCCGCCCGCGTCGCGCCGACTACCGGAAGTTCATGGTCAAGTCCGTCGAGGGGACGGACGACTTCGCCTCGATGCGCGAGGTCGTCACGCGATATTTTCGGCGACGGCTGGAGGATGCGAAGCCGCTTCCCGATCTGATCGTGATCGACGGCGGGAAGGGGCAGCTCGGTGCCGCGCACGAGGCACTGACGTCGCTCGCTCTCGGGACGCTGCCGCTCATCAGCCTCGCCAAACGTGAAGAGGAGATCTTCGTGCTCGGGCGCACCGAGCCGCTGCGACTCTCGCGGCGCTCGCCCGCGCTCCGGCTGCTGCAACAGGCGCGCGATGAAGCTCACCGGTTCGCCGTCACGTACAATCGAAAGCGTCGCTCCATGCGGACGGTGACCTCGGAGCTTCTCCGCATCCCCGGTGTCGGACCGATCAAGCGGCGCCAGTTGCTCATGGCTTTCGGGAGCATCGAGGGGATTCGCACTGCCGGCGCCGAGCAGATCGCCGTTCTGCCGGGCTTCACGGTCGCGACGGCGCAGCGCATCCTCGACGCGCTTGCGCAATCGGCGCCGACCGCCCCGCCGGCCACGGAGACCTCGCAGCCTTCGCAGATCGCCGCCGACCCCGCCCCCTCCTCGAAATCGACGACGTGATCGACTGGCATCTCGAGTGTTCCGGGTGCGTGTCGCGCGGCTCCGCGGCCACCCTCGCCAGCGTGTGCCCCGATTGCGGGCAGCCCTGGCTCGTTCGCTATGATCGCTCCACTCCCGCTCGTGACGCGCTCGACGCTTCCCGTTGGGACATGTGGCGCTACGCGCCCGTGCTCCCGCTCGCGAAGGGCGAGGTCCCCATCTCGCTGGGCGAGGGAGGCACGCCGCTCATCGAGCTGCCGAGGCTTGCGCACCAGGTCGGCGTCGCGAGGCTCTGGGTGAAGGATGAGGGACTGAATCCCACCGCGTCCTTCAAGGCGCGAGGCATGAGCGCGGCGGTCACGCGGGCCCGATCGCTCGGTGTGCCCGGCCTCGTCGTGCCGACCGCCGGCAATGCCGGAGCCGCCCTCGCGGCCTACGGTGCCGCCGCGGGACTCCCGGTGCGCGTGTACGCGCCCGAGGGCACTCCGGCGCCGATCCTGGCGACGATTCGGGCGCTCGGTGCCGAGCTGCACCTCGTGGCCGGGCACATCGGCGACGCGGGACGCGCGGCGCGGGGCTTTGCCGCCGAGGAAGGGTTCTTCGACGTCTCCACGCTGCGCGAGCCGTACCGCATCGAGGGCAAGAAGACCATGGGGCTGGAGCTGGCGGAGCAACTGGGCTGGCGCCTGCCCACGGTGATCGTCTATCCGACCGGCGGCGGAACGGGGCTCATCGGCATGTGGAAGGTGTTCGGCGAGATGCGCGACGCCGGCTGGATCGACGCGCCACGGCTGCCGCGCATGATCGTGGCCCAGGCCGACGGATGCGCGCCGATCGTGCGCGCGCACCGCGCGGGCGAGGAGCGCGCGACGGCGTGGGAGCATCCGACGACGCACGCGAGCGGACTTCGCGTTCCGGCGCCGCTCGGGGACCGGCTGATCCTGCGCGCGCTGCGCGAGAGCGCCGGCGACGCGGCGAGCGCGAGCGAGGACGCGATCCGCCAGGCTACCGCACG
>CAYLPM010000599.1:0-3700 GCA_964385525.1 uncultured Gemmatimonadaceae bacterium | reverse complement strand
TCGTGGCGGCGCGCGATCGGTACGAGCGCGTCCCGCAGCGCGAGGTTGCGCTCGAGGTTCGGCGACTGGAACCGGTCGCTGCCGAGTCGCCAGTCGTCGGGGGGCAACTCGCGCATGCGGTCCGCCGAGAAGCTGTCGGTGAGCAGGCCGCTCGCCATCGGGCTGTAGCAGATCACGCCCGTCGAGTGCGATGCACACCACGGGATCGCCTCCGCGGCCGCCGAGCGACGGATGAGCGAGAAGGGCGGCTGCAGCGAGTCCACGTGTCGCAGGCGCTCGCATTGCTCCAGCAGCGGCACGTCGAAGTTCGAGACGCCGGCCGCGCGCACCTTTCCCTCGTCGATGAGCTCGACCATCGTGGCCCACGAGTCCTCGATCGCGACCCCGGTCTCGTCCGGCCAGTGGAATTGGTACAGGTCGATCCGCTCGACGCCGAGACGCCGGAGCGATGCCTCGCACTCGGCGCGGATGGACGCCGGTCGCAGCACCTGTCGCGAAGGCTTCATGCGGTCGGCGTCGTCCCACACGAGGCCGCACTTCGTGAAGACGAGCGGGCGATCCTCCGGCGGGAGCTCGCGGAGCAGGCGGCCCACCAGCACCTCCGAATGACCGAGGCCATAGACGGCGGCGGTGTCGATCCAGTTGATGCCGAGATCGATCGCATGGTGCATGGTCGCGAGCGATGCGTCGTCGTCCTGCGGCCCCCAGCCGCCCGCCCATCCACCGCCGCCGATCGCCCAGGCGCCGTACCCGACGGTCGTGATCTGGAGGCCGCTCGTGCCGAGCGCGCGGGTGGGGAGCGTCATGTCTCGTGGTCTCCGACGGGGGCCTGTCCCGACAACGCGGAATTGTGTGAGATGCTCGGTGGATCGGCGCGGCGCAAGCTCGGACTCGTGTTCGCAGCACATTGGGCGCCAGGGCGCGAGCGTGCCCCGTGTCGTCGGCCCGGGACGTCCGCCCAGGGACGTCCGCCCCCTGAGCGGCGGGTCGATCCGGATGCTATCGTGTAGTACGGAGGCCCCGCGTCCAGCCTGCCTGGATGCGACTCGATCCCCCTCACTCGCCCTTCCGTCATGCTCCAGCGTCCGGTTCTCGCGCTTCTCCTGTTCGGCACGCCCGTCACCGCGATCGCCACCGCACCCGCGCGCTCGCTCGCCCAGGCCACGACGGCCTCCGACGCGCCGCCCGCCGCCGCGACCCCGCTGCCGGTGGATCCCAGGGTCCGCATCGGCACGCTCGAGAACGGCCTCCGGTATTACATCCGGCAAAACCGGAAGCCGGAGAATCGCGCCGAGCTGCGGCTCGTCGTGGATGCCGGCTCGATCCTCGAGGACGAGGATCAGCTCGGTCTCGCGCACTTCGTCGAGCACATGGCGTTCAACGGCACGACGAACTTCGACAAGAACGAGCTCGTCTCGTACCTGGAGTCCATCGGTGTGCGCTTCGGCGCCGACCTGAACGCCATGACCGGGTTCGACGAGACGATCTACATCCTGCCGATTCCGACCGACACCGCGCGAATCGTCGAGCAGGCGTTCCAGATCCTCGAGGACTGGGCGCATGGCCAGGTCTTCGATTCGACGGAAGTCGCCAACGAGCGCGGGATCGTCGTCGAGGAGTGGCGGGGCCGGAAGGGCGCCGGTGAGCGGATGCTCCAGCAGTGGCTGCCGGTCGCGCTTTCCGGCTCGCGCTACGCCGAGCGTCTGCCGATCGGAAGGCGCGAGAGCATCGAGAGCGCGACGCCGTCCAAGCTGCGTCGCTTCTACCGCGACTGGTATCGGCCCGAACTCATGGCGGTGATCGCCGTCGGCGACTTCGACCCCGCGCGGATCGAAGCGCTCATTCGCCGGCACTTCACGAATCTGCCGCCGGCATCGCGCGACGCCCGTCCGCGCGTCCTTTCCGATGTGCCGCCGAACACCGAGCCCCTCGTCTCGGTAGTGACCGATCCGGAGGCGACGAGCTCGATCGTCAACGTGTTGTTCAAGCTCCCGCACGACACGGTCGCGACGGTCGGCGACTATCGGCGGCTGCTCGTCGAGCGAATGTATCTCGGCATGCTGAACGGGCGGCTCGCCGAGATCGCGCAGAAGCCCGACGCCCCATTCCTGGGGGCGAGCGCGTCGAAGGGCGGCTTCCTCGCGCGAACCGTCGATGTGTTCACTCTCGGAGCGGCGGTCGAGGACGGGCGCATCGAGCGCGGCCTGGAGGCGCTGCTCATCGAGACGAGGCGGGTGGACCGCTTCGGGTTTCTCGCGGCGGAGCTGGAGCGCGAGAAGCAGAACGTGCTCCGTGCGTACGAGCGTGGGCATGCCGAACGGGAGACGACGAATTCGGGCGCGTTCGTGGAGGAGTACATCGCGCACTTTCTCGGCGGCGATGCGATCCCGGGCATCGAGTACGAGTACGAGCTTGTGCAGCAGCTCGCGCCGACGATCACGCTCGAGGAGGTGAACGCGCTCGCCCGGGGGTGGATCACCGATGAGAACCGGGTGATCATCGCGCAGGCTCCCGAGAAGGCCGACGTCCCCGTTCCGACGCCGGCGCAACTGCTCGCCATTTTCGAGCGCGCCGAGGCGTCGCCAATCGCCGCCTACGCTGAGAGCGTCTCCGAGGATCCGCTCCTCGAGCCGCTGCCGTCGCCCGGCCGGATCGTCTCCGAGCGCGCGGTCGCCGACGTGGAGGTGACGGAGTGGACGCTGTCCAACGGGGTCCGCGTGCTGATCAAGCCTACGGACTTCAAGTCGGACGAGGTGCTCCTCTCGGCGTACAGCGTCGGCGGCACCTCGCTCGCCGCGGACGAGGCCTTCATGTCGGCCTCGCTCGCCTCGCAGATCGTCGGCCTGGGCGGGCTGGGCGAGTTCGACCGCATCGATCTCGGCAAGAAGCTGAGCGGAAAGGCAGCGGGCGTCGCGGCGAGCATCGGCGAGACGTCGGAGGGATTGAGCGGCCGGGCGTCACCCAAGGATCTGGAGACACTCTTCCAGCTCGTGCATCTCCAGTTCACGCAGCCGCGGCTCGACTCGTCGGCGTACGAGGCCTTCCGCGCGCAGGCCGCGCAGTACATCGCCAATCGTGGAGCATCCCCGCAGGAAGTGTTCATGGACACGGTCGTGGCGACGATGGCGCAGCAGCACTTCCGCGCGCGTCCGCTCACGGCGGCGACGTTCGCCGAGGTCGATCCCGCGGAGGCGTTCGCCTTCTACCGGGACCGATTCTCCGACGCCGGCGACTTCACGTTCGTGATCGTCGGGAACGTGACGCTCGATGGTCTGCGGCCGTTCGTGGAGCGATATCTCGCGTCACTCCCGTCGGCCGGGCGCGAGGAGCAATTCCGAAATGTGGGATCCGGACCGCCGTCGGGTGTCGTGGAAAAGGTCGTCCGCAAGGGACGGGAACCGCAGGCGATCACGCGCATCTACTACTCCGGACCGTTCACGTACGCGCCGGAGAACCGCTTCGAGCTGCGGGCATTGACGGAGGTCATGCAGATCCGGCTCAACGAAGCCCTGCGCGAGGGGCTCGGCGGCACGTACAGTCCATCGGTGGGCGGGGGCGGGAGCCGGGTGCCGAGACAGGAATACTCGATTCAGGTCCAGTTCGGATCGGCGCCCGAGAACGTGGAGTCGCTCACGGCGGCGGTCCTCGCGCTGGTCGACACGCTCATGTCGACGGGCCCGACGGCGGCGGATGTCGAGAA
>CAYLPM010000598.1:0-3875 GCA_964385525.1 uncultured Gemmatimonadaceae bacterium | reverse complement strand
GGGCGCGAGCAGGGTCATCCCTTGCCGCTGCGCGAAGTCGCGGAGGCCGTAGCGCGTGAAGAGGCCGACGATGGCGGTCAGCTTCGGGATGTAGCGGGGAGCGAGGAGCATACGGGCGCTGGAGAAGCACCAATTGTGCCCGAGCGTGCAGGTGGACAGGAGTCGGGATAGATTCCCGGCAACTGCAACCTCGAAGTGGTCGGTTGTCAGCCGTCAGCGGGCAGTGAAAGGGCGGTGGAAATCCACCGACCACCGACGCTGATCACCGACCACTTCGGGGTTGTCGTTTGCGCCGCGGGCGGCCCCTGCCGCTCGTTCACCTGCCGCCGAGGAGATGCCGGACCGATGAGCGGTCGCGCGAAGGTCGTGATCGTCCCCAAGCCCTGGGGCCACGAGATCATCTGGGCCCACACCGACCGCTACGTCGGCAAGATCCTCCACATCGAGGCGGGGCACGCGCTGTCGGTGCAGTATCACAACGTCAAGGATGAGACGGTCTATCTCCTGCGTGGGGAGATCGCCTACCGCGTGCAGCAGGAGAACGGCGAGCTGCGCGACATCGGACTGAAGGAGGGCGACGCCTTCCGCATCACGCCAGGGACGATCCACCAGATGGAAGCGATCACGGACTGCGACGTGCTCGAGGCCTCGACTCCGGATCTCGACGATGTCGTGCGACTCACGGACCGCTACGGTCGGGAGGGAACCAGCGCACCATGAAAGTGATCATCCCGCTCGCGGGGAAGGGGACGCGGCTCCGTCCGCACACCCACGTCACGCCGAAGCCGATGCTGAAGATCGCAGGCAAGCCGGTGATGGCCTACATCCTCGAGGACCTGAAGCGCCTCGGCGGGGTCGAGCAGATCGTCTACATCACCGGGCACCTCAAGGAGAAGGTCGAGGAGTACGCGCGCACCGCGTTCGACTTCGACTCGGTCTTCGTCGAGCAGAAGGTGCAGGACGGCACCGCGGGCGCGGTGAACCTCGCGCGGCCGTACGTCGACCAGCCGGTGCTTATCATCTTCGTCGACACGATCTTCGACGCGGATCTCTCGATCATCCAGACGACCGATGCGGACGGGATCATCTGGACGAAGGAGGTCGAGGACTACCAGCGGTTCGGCGTCGTGGTCACGGACGAGAACGGCTTCATGACGAAGATCGTCGAGAAGCCCTCGACGCCCGTGTCGAAGCGGGCGAACATCGGGCTCTACTACGTTCGCAACTGGAAGCTGATGTTCGAGGGGATCGACTGGACTCTGAAGCAGCCGAAGAACAAGGGCGAGTACTATCTGACGGATGCGTTCCAGTACATGATCGACCAGGGGGCACGGATCAAAGTGGTGGACGTCGAGGGGTGGTACGACGCCGGAAAGCTCGAGACGCTGCTCGAGACCAACCGGGTGATCCTCGAGAAGGGCGCGGCGCGCCGGCCGGCATCGCTCGATGGCTCGGACGTGAAGGTCTTCGATCCCGTGTACATCGAAGAAGGCGTCATTGTGCGAACATCGACGATCGGGCCCAACGTGACGCTGGGAAAGGGAACCGTGGTCGAAGGCTCGCAGCTCCGCGACACGATCGTCGGCGACGAGGCGCGGATCACCGACTCGACGCTCGAGAAGTCGATGGTCGGGGACGGCGCGGTAGTGGAGGGCGTGCGCGGGGAGATCACGATCGCGGATCACTCGGAGATCCGGGCGAAGGCGCCGGACGCGGTGGCGGCGAAGCCGTAGCACGGCGTCGCCATGCCACGCCGTGGCCGGGACGCTCACGGTGGCTGGGTGGGCGTGTCGGGTGACCGAAAGAGGCGTGGAGAAAACGGCGGGACAACGAAGGGCGGCGGGAGAGGAGTGTCAACGGCGTGCCGGTTGGTTACGGCGTAACGACGTGCACGCCGTAACCAATCAGCACGCCCTTGACCATTCCACGCTTCCAGGTGTCCCGCAGTCTTCTGCACGCCTCCTTCGGTCACCCGACACGCCGTCCAAACGCCGTTACCTCGCTTCAGGCCCTTCCCTCCAGCCCCGCCGTCGCCACGATCAGGGTGAGCGCCCGCGCGATCCCCAGCCCGCCTTCCGTATTGTCGAACCACTCCCCAGCCGTGTGCGCCTCGCCGCCCCGCCCTCCGGCACCGATCGCCACCGCGGGGATGCCGCGACTGATCGGCACGTTCGCATCCGTCGACGCCGTCGCCAGCTCCGGCTCCCGCCCCACGAGCCGCGTGGCAGCGACCGCCGCAAGCACCAGCGGATGTTCGCGCGCCGTCTCGCCGCACGGGCGGTCGCCGATCACCGTCACGCACGTGCCGAGTGGCGGCGTGCCCGGTGCGCGTCGCGCATTCTCCTCCTCGGCGGCCTGCATCGCGATCACGCGCAGCTCGCGGTCCGCGCGCTCGATGATGCGACCGGAGGTGGAGCGCAGATCGACCTCGAGCCAGCCTTCCTCGGGGATCGCGTTGACCGAGATGCCGCCGCCGATGCGGCCGACTGTGAGCGTCGTGCGCGGCGTCGCCGGAAGGGGAATCGCCGCGAGGCGCGCCGCCGCCGCGCCGGCCGCATGCACCGGGTTCGGCACCCCGTACGCCGCCCAGCTGTGTCCGCCCGGGCCGCGGTACGCGATGCGATAGCGGCGCGCGCCGAGGGCGCGATGGATGACCCGCTCGTCGCCGGCGCCGTCGAGTGCGATCATGGCGGTCGCCTCTCCGTGGCTCGCCTCGAAGAGATGCTTCGCGCCGCGGAGGTCGCCGAGCCCTTCTTCGCCCGTGGTCGCCACGAAGTCGATCGGCCGCCGAGTGCGCAGCCGCGCGCCGTCGATCTCCTCCGCCAGCGCGAGCATCACGGCGAGTCCGCGACCGTTGTCGCCGATGCCGGGCCCGGACAGCAGGGTGCCTTCGCGCCGCACCCGCAGCGGCGTCTCGCGCGGGAACACCGTGTCGAGATGCGCGCAAACGACGACGGGCGCAACGCTGCCGCGGCCGTTCTTGCCGCTTCCGCCGTTGCCGCCGCGGCGCCGGCCGATGACGTTGCCGGCATCGTCCGTGCGGATGTCCACGAGGCCGAGTGCCGCGAAGCGCCGGGCGATCCACACCGCGCGGTCGCTCTCCTCGCCCGTTGGCGCGGCGATCTCCGAGATCTCGATCTGCGTGCGCAGAATCGCGCCATCGCGCGCCGCGAGGCGCTCGCGCGCGGCGGCCAGCGCACGATGCGCACGCAGGGCCTCGGCGTCCGGGTCGGGCATGGCGGAGAGATGATCGGTAGACTACAGTTGCGCAAGGGCGCGGACGGGCCCGGCAGACAGCGGGACATCGCCCGGAAAACGAACTGGAAAACGAAGTGGTCGGTCGTAGTCGCTCGGCAATGCCCGGTCATCCGTGCGTTTGCGGCTTGGCGATCGTCTCCCACCGGTCGCTGATCACTCGCGAACCGACCACCGACGACTCCACTTCTTCTGATTTCAGGAAGATGGCCGACATGCGAGAACATGACCTCATCCACGACTGGAACCTCCTCGGCGACCCATTCGACTGGTCGTCGTGCCGTGTCGAGCTGAACGACGAGACGCTGCGCGACGGCCTGCAGTGCCCGTCCGTGACCGACCCGCCGCTCGAGTCCAAGAAGCGGCTGCTGCACCTCATGGTGGACCTCGGTATCGCCTCGGCGGACATCGGACTTCCCGGCGCCGGCCCGCGCGCACGAGCCGACACGCTGGCGCTGGCGAAGGAGATCGTCGCGCAGGGGCTGAAGCTCGAGCCCAATTGCGCCGCGCGCACCGTCCTCGCGGACGTGCGCCCGGTCGCCGAGATCTCGCAGGAGGCCGGCATCGCCATCGAAGCGGCGACGTTCATCGGATCGTCGCCGATCCGCCAGCACACCGAA
>CAYLPM010000597.1:0-3820 GCA_964385525.1 uncultured Gemmatimonadaceae bacterium | reverse complement strand
CACCCTCGGCGGCGCCCCGGCCACGCTGCGCCGACGCCGGCGACGCGAGTGTGCCGATGACGACCACCGCGGCGGCGACGCCGAGGACGGGTCGGAGCATGGGAGTCATTTCGGAGAAAGTTCGTGGAGGGATGCGGCTGGTCGATACAGTCTACAATACGCCGCGGCCGGAGGCCATGTTGGATGCGATGGATCCACCCCGGACCAACGAAAGCGTCAGCGCGCCCGGAGTCTGCTCGCGAGGGCGGGCACGCGCGCGGCGTTTCGGCCGTCAGTCCCCGAAGCTGATCCCGGTCGCTCGCGCGGTCTCGACGATGTCGTGATGCGGCTCCACCCGCTTCGGTTGTTTCAGTGCCTCCAGGATCGGGATCGTCACGATGTGGGGCGACTGCAGCGCCACCATCGACCCGAATCGGCCTTCCGCGATCGCCCGCACCGCGGCGCCACCGAATCGCGTCGCCAGCAGACGATCGTATCCCGTCGGCATTCCGCCGCGCTGGAGGTGGCCGAGAGTCAGCGAGCGCGTCTCCTTTCCGGTGCACATCTGGATCTCCTGCGCCAGCCGGTCCGCCAGACCGCCGACGCGCTTCGCCTGGCCCGGCATCGACTCGCCGATTACCGACACGTCCCCGCCGCGCGGCAGCGCCCCTTCCGCGACCACGACGATGGAGAAGTGCCGGCCCGCGTGATCACGCGCGACGATCTTCTCGCACACCTTCCCGATGTCGTACGGGATCTCGGGGATGAGGATGACGTCGGCCGTGCCGGCGAGCCCCGAGTGCAGGGCGATGAAGCCGGCCTCGCGCCCCATCACCTCCATCACGATCACCCGACTGTGGCTCTCCGCCGTCGTGTGCAGCTTGTCGATCGCATCGATCGCCGTCTGCACGGCGGTGTCGAAGCCGAAGGTGGTGATCGTGCCACTCACATCGTTGTCGATCGTCTTCGGCACACAGACGACCTTCACGCCCCGCTCGTGCAGCCGCTGCGCGATCGCGAGCGAGCCGTCGCCGCCGATCGCGATGATCGCGTCGATCCCGAACGCGCGGGCGTTCGCGATCAGCTCATCGGAGCGATCGACCTCGACGAAGCTGCCGTCCGGCTGGCGAACGGGATAGGAGAACGGATTGCCCCGATTCGTCGTCCGGAGAATCGTCCCGCCCAGGTGCGCGATACCGCGCACCGAGTCGCGGGTGAGGGGAACGACCTCGTCCTCGCCCATGAGACCAGCGTAGCCGCGCTTGATCCCGAGAACGT
Organism: uncultured Gemmatimonadaceae bacterium; assembly: GCA_964385525.1. Classification (GTDB taxonomy): domain Bacteria; phylum Gemmatimonadota; class Gemmatimonadetes; order Gemmatimonadales; family Gemmatimonadaceae; genus DATKCV01. Next base: position 2,563 of record CAYLPM010000597.1, on the reverse strand, counting down.
CCCAGTCGTAACTGATCGCCGTGAGCACGGCGGCGCGGATGACGGCATTGAGCCCGGGGGCGTCTCCGCCTCCGGTGGAGATGGCGATTCGCATGGCCTCGGCGTTCGAGTGAGCGTCGGAACGCCGTGGAAGATGCGCAGGTCGGGGCCGAAGCTGCACCCCCGAACGCAAACGGGCGCCGCTCGGCGCCCGTCCCGCTCCGTCATCGACCGTCCTCGAGGAGTCGCAGCACCTCCCCCGGCTCGGCGTGCCGGCCGAGCTTCGACTTCCGGAAGATCGGCACGCCATCCTTCGACACCTCGAAACGTCCGCCGCCGGAGGCGATCAGATCGATCTCCGCATCCGGGAACCGTTCCGCGAGCTCGGCCGCCAACCTGGTGGCCCGGGGCTCGTAGTTTCAGACCGTGCAGTACTCGATCGTGAGCTTCATGACCCTGAAGGAAGAAGCGAAGTGGTCGAACGCGCCTGCCGCTACCGCAAGCCTGCGGCCACTGCCGGATCTCGTCGCATTCCACCCGACTCGATGTCGAGGGCATTCCAGTTCACGATCGCGTTGATCGCCAGCGCGAACGATCCCTGCGTGTTCCAGCGCCAGAAGGGCCGGATCCCGAACATCACGATGTGACCCTCGCCGACCGGCGCAGACACGACGGCGGCGCGGTTCGCCATTCCCTGCCCGCCGACGAGGAGCCCCGAGACGAGCAGCGAATCGGCCTCCGAGTGGAAGGTCAGCACGGCACGCGGACGCGGCGCCGTCGTGTCGGCGTCCGCGCCGCGACCACCGCCGCGTCCGCCGCCGCCACCTACGCTGAAGAGCGCGTTGTTGCTGAAGTGCACCGCGAGCGTCCGATCCTCGTATCCATAGAGGATCGGACTCGTCGCCCCGTGTTGCGCGCGCACGATCGCGCCACGCACGCGAAGGCCATCGCTCTCCACCAGGCTGACACCGTTCGTGATGCCGAGCTCGATCGCCACCCGGCTCGAGTTGCCCTCGACGATCAGCAGGCCGCCCCGCTCCACGAACCGCTGCAGCTGCGCGGCACCCTCGAGCCCCATCGACGGACGGATGTCGTCCGTCCGGTCGTACACGCCATGACTCGGCGTCAACGCCGACTTCTTCCACGGAATCGCCGGGCCGGTCATCGGACGCCCCTGCACGATCGACTGCATCGTACCGCCGGTATGCGCGAACACGACCACATCGAAGCGGTCGAGCGCCTTCGGATCACGAAGCGTCTGCGTCGAGATGTACGTGTATGGGATCGCGAGCGAATCGAAGGCGTGCCGCACCCATCCCTCGTTCTGCGTCTCCTGCCACGTGTGCATCAAGGCGACCCGCGGCAGGTCGACCGCGTGCTGGCGGACGGCCGGCGCATCGTCGACCGCCACGGCGCGCAAGCCGAGGCCGCGGATCGCGTCCTGCGTGCCCGTGCCGCGTCGGGCCGCGACGATGAACGTGCCCGCCGGATACCGCTCGCCATCCACGGTGAACCCGCTGTCGGCCACCGCGACCCGGGCCGGGGCCACCCGCCACGGGAGGACCGCCGACCGCCAATCGCCGAGGTGGCGCACGAGGATCGTGCTGCCGCTGCCCTCGACACTGCCCTGCACCACCGCGAGCCCGTCGAGGCGCGTCATCGGCTCTGCGAGGATCGTCGAGTCGGCGATGCGATGCACCGTGACGTTGCGGCTCGCGTCGATCGTCCACCCCGTGTCGTCGTACGGGCTGGGATCATCCGGGCGAAAGCGGTACGTCGCGAGCAGCGTGCGGACCATCGCGCTCACCGGCTGGTCCATGCGGACGATCCAGTCGCCGGCGGCGATCGGCGTCGAGTCATTCGTCGTGAAGTCGCGCGTCGCGACGTGAATCTCCGACCCGTGCATGCCGAACAGGTTGACGAGATCAGCCGCCTCGGCCGACCGCCGCTGCTCACGCGGCACCACGAAGGCATGGGGTGCCTCCATCCGGCCCCGCGCGATCTGCCGGTCCACCTTGGTGGCGAAGTTCTCGAGGAAGGTTTCGCGGTGGTCGGCGACGTACCGCATCGCGACCAGCACGCCGGACTGCGAGTAGTTGATGTTGCTGCGGATGCACCACTTCACGCCGCTCACCGGCGGGTTCGTGCGGTACCACACGCGCTGCGTCTGATTGGCGTTCAGATCGACCTCGGTGCAGTCGGCACCCGAAGACGTGTACGTCTCGTAGAAGCGGCCGATCGAATTCCGGAACTGGGCGACGCCCATCATGTAGTTCGCCGCCCACCCGTCGTAGAAGCCGTGGGTCCACACCCCGGGCAGCCCGCGGCGCGTGAGCTCGTTGATCTCCTGGTAGGCCAGCGTGTGCCACTCGTTGACGAGGATCGGATCGAACTCCTCGTTGTACGGGCCGGTGCCGGTGCTCGTATAGAGGAACGCCACCGATTCGTGCAGGTCGTGCATGACGATCGGCTTGAAGCGCTCGAAGCCGCCGACGATGTTGCGCGACAGCTTCTGGGAGAGCGCCATGCCGTCGCGGTTGTTGTCGTGCGCGGTGTACTTCCCCCAGTAGAGCAGCGGGCGTGA
>CAYLPM010000596.1:0-1863 GCA_964385525.1 uncultured Gemmatimonadaceae bacterium | reverse complement strand
GCCCGCCATCGCGTCGGGAAGCCAGACGTAGAGCGGAATCTGCGCGCTCTTCCCCGTGCAGCCGAGGAACAGGAAGAGACAGATCGTCGTGATCAGCGCGCCGCCGACGGCCATCCCCGCGACCGCCTGCTCCACGCCGAGGAAGCTCAGCGTGCCGAAGTTCGCGAAGAGGAGGAACATCGCGACGAGCACGCCGAAGTCGCCGATGCGGTTGACGATGAACGCCTTCTTCCCGGCGTCGGCATTCGCCTTGTCGCTGAACCAGAAGCCGATCAGCAGATACGAGCAGAGCCCGACGCCCTCCCACCCGACGAACAGCACCGGGTAGTTGGCGCCGAGCACGAGGACGAGCATGAAGAACACGAACAGGTTCAGATACGCGAAGTACCGCGGATACCCGGGGTCCTCGCGCATGTAGCCGACGCTGAAGAGGTGGATCAGCGCGCCGACGCCGGTGATCACGAGCACCATCAGCATCGAGAGCTGGTCGAGCTGGAACGCGGCGTCGATCTCGAGCGTGCCGGCCGGCATCCACGAGAAGTAGCGCTGGACGTACGGCGCGTCGATCGGTCCGGCGCCGAGCATGTCGGCGAACATCCATGCGGCCAGCCCGAAGGCGAGGAACAGGACGAGCGGCCCGACGAGGCTCACGACCCCGGCGTAGGGGTGGCGCCGCACGGCATGCGTGTCGTCGCCGTTGACGCCGGCGTGCTCCGCGTGCTGGATCTCGGGTTCGTCGGGGTGGTCGCCGGAGTGTCCCTCGACGAACGGATCCGCGGGACCGGCGCGGTACGAGTGCGCCAGGGAGAGGAGCCCGTTGATGACGAAGCCGAGCAGCGGCAGCAGCGGTAGCGCCCACAACCACCGGGCGGCCGTCTCGGCCAGCGGATGCGCGGCCGCCTGCGCTGCAGTCTGAAGGACCATCAGCCCCTGAGGAGGTTGACGTGCTGGAGGTTGACCGTCTGGCGATGCCGGAAGAGCGCGATCACGATCGCGAGTCCGACCGCGGCCTCGGCCGCGGCGACCGTGATCACGAACAGCACGAACACCTGCCCCGTGGCCCCGTGAACCCGGGAGAACGCGATGAACGTCAGGTTCACGGCGTTGAGCATCAGCTCGACGCACATGAAGATGATGATCGCGTTGCGGCGGGTGAGCACGCCCACCACGCCGATCGTGAACAGGACCGCGGAGAAGAACAGGGACTCGGCCAGCATCAGACTCTCCGCTTCGCGAGAATGACCGCGCCGACGATGGCGGCGAGCAGCAGCACGGCGGCTGTCTCGAAGGCGATGATGTGCTCGGTGATGAGCGGCGTCCCGATTGGAAGCAGCGCGTTCACGGGTTCGTCGGTCGCGGCCGGCGCCCCCGGGAGCTCGACCAGCGGCGCGGGCAGGCGCACGCGCACCATCAGCATCAGTTGCGCGAGGAGAAGGAGGCCTACCGTTCCGGCAGCGAGCTTTGCCCACAGGCCGCGGGCATCGGCGATCTCGCTCGGATGTCCGAGGTTGAGGAGCATGATCACGAACAGGAACACGACCATGATCGCGCCAGCGTAGACGATCACCTGGATCGCACCGATGAAGTGCGCGTCGAGCATGATGTACATCGCGGCCAGCGCGAACATCGTGTTGACGAGCCAGAGCGCCGCCGCCACCGGGCTCTTGCGGGTGACGAACGTGATCGCCGCGGCGACCGCGATCAGCCCGAAGAGGTAGAAGTTGAAGGTGTAGAAGAGCGGGTATCTCACTGGCCTTTCGGGTCGGCGGGGTCCCACATCTCGCACACGGGGTGCGTCTGCGCCATCAGGCGCTCGAGGTCGTAGACGAACCCCTCGCGACTGTACTCCGAGTTCTCGTAGTG
>CAYLPM010000595.1:0-8170 GCA_964385525.1 uncultured Gemmatimonadaceae bacterium | reverse complement strand
GGGCGGCACGGCGTGCGCGTCGAGTGGGGCTGGCGCGCGGGCGGGACCGTCGGGCGCTCCCGGGCCGGCCGCCGCACCCGCGGCCGCGGCTGCCGTCGCACCGGCGCATTCGTCGGCATTTTCGTCCAGCGACGTGCAGCTCGCCGCTCGCCTCCTCGCGATGGCGGACCGGAGACACGTCGACTCGCTCCTGATCGAGGAGGCTCTAGCCTCGCGCAGTTCCTGGATCCGGGCTACCGCCGCGCTGTCGATCGGGCAGGTCCGCGCGCGGTCGCTCGCGGGACGGCTCCGCGCACTGCTCGTGGACGCGGATCCGGCACCCGCGGCCAACGCGGCGTACGCGATCGGCATCATGCACGACAGCGGTTCGGTCGCCGCCCTCGATGCGGCGCTCGACGCTGCCCCTGAGGTCGCCATCGAGGCTGCCTGGGCGCTCGGTTCCCTAGCCACTCCCGAGGCCGCCGGCGTGATCGTGCGCCGGCTCGACGAGCGCGCTGTGGCCTCGCGCGTTCTGCACGCGCTGCTGCTCGCCTCGGCGAAGCTCGATCCGCCGCCAGCTGGTGTGCTTGCATCGTACTTGGGCTCGACCGATCCAGAGTTCGCCTGGCGCGCGGCCTACGCGCTCGGACGCAATCGCTCGCCGGTCGGCGTGCGCCCGCTCCTCGCGCAGGTGCTCGCCGCCGACATGCTCGTGCGCGCGCAGGTCGCGCGCGGGTTGGCCCGGGCGGCGGCAGGCGACTCGCTCGACACGGAAGCGCTCGACGCCCTCGACCTGCTCGCCGTCGCACCCGATCCGCACGTCCGGATCAATGCCATTCAGTCGCTGGCGTCCTACGGGGAGCGGGCGAGGATACCGATCCTCGCGGCGACGCGCGATGCCGATGCCAACGTGCGGGTCGCGGCTGCCCGAGCACTTCCCGAAGTGATGGATCGAGACCTCATGCGCTGGTCCTGGTTGTGGGATGTGGACACCACTCACGCCTACCGGCGCGCCGTCCTCGAGGGCGCCACCCGCATGGGGGTGCTGCTGCCGTCCATCGGTGCCTGGAGCAACAGCCGCGACGGGCGTGAGCGATCGGCGCTGGCCGCCGCGATGGGCGCGGCCGAACCACACCTCGGGGCCCAGTGGAGCCGCTCTCTGCTCCGGGATCCCGATGCCCGCGTGCGAGTCGCCGCGCTCCAGACCATCGGTCGGGCGATCGACTCCGTGCCCGGACTTCTGCCACTTCTGCGCGCGTCCGTGGACGATTCGAGCGCCCTGGTGCGCGCGGCCGCCCTCGAGGCGATTGCACGCCGGGCTTCGGCCGACGACGTCCCGCTGGCGCTCGAGGCGCTGAGACGGGCACGCACCGACCCGTACGCCGAGGCCAGGGTGGCGGCCGTGCGCGTGCTCGCCGCCGCGTGGCGACGCGACAGTGCGTCGATCGGCGACACGCTGCGGCTGGCGCTCGCACTGCTGCCGCCTCCAGCGGAGCCGCCGGCACGGCGCGCGGGCCGGGGCGTGACGCCGTTCGCGCACTGGCCGTCGGCCGAACCCGACCCGAAGCCGCTCGCGTGGTACGCCGAGGTGGTTCGCGCGCTCGTCGAGCCCGCCGTACGCGGCACGCTTCCTGTTATGGAGATCCGTACCGAGCGGGGGATCATCGGCCTCGAGTTGTTCGCCGCGGACGCTCCGCTCACGGTGCACAACTTCGTGTCGTTGGCACGTGGCGGCTTCTATGCCGGGACGAACTTTCATCGCGTGGTGCCCAACTTCGTGGCGCAGGATGGAGATCCACGCGGCGATGGCCGGGGAGGGCCGGGGTACACGATCCGGGACGAGCTCAATCGTCATCGGTATGGGCGGGGCGTCGTCGGCATGGCGCTTTCCGGCCCCGATACCGGCGGCAGCCAGTACTTCATCACGCACTCGCCGCAACCGCACCTGGACGGTGGCTACACCGTCTTTGGTCGCGTCCAGTATGGACTCGACGTGCTGGATGCCATTCTGCAGGGTGATCGGATTCTCGAGGTGGTGGTGAGATGAGACGTCTGTGGCTCTCCCTTCCGTTCGCGCTCGGCGTCCTGGTGACGCCGATGATCGCGCGCGCACAGCTCGGCAGCTTCGGCCAGAACAAGATCCAGTACCGGTCCTTCGACTGGCGTGTGCTCGCCGGCGAGCACGTCGACGTCTACTACTATCCGGCCGAGGAAGCGATCGCCCGCGTCGCGCTCAGCTACGCCGAGGAGAGCTACGAGCATCTCGCCCGCCGCCTCAATCACCGGGTCGAGCAACGCATCCCCCTCATCGTCTACGCGTCGCACTCGCACTTCGAGCAGACGAACATTCTGCCGTTCGTGCCACCGGAGGGCATCCTCGGCGTCACCGAGTTCATGAAGCGGCGCGTCGCGCTCCCGTTCCGGGGCAGCTACTCCGAGTTTCGCCACACGCTCCGGCACGAGCTGGTGCACGTGTTCCATCTCTCGATCGTCTCGCAGCAGGCGGCGATCTCCCCATCGGCCCGCGTCCCCGCGCTCCCGCTGTGGTGGACCGAGGGGCTCGCCGAGTACCTCTCCGGCGGTCAGGAATCGCGCGACGACATGATCGTTCGCGCCCTCACGCTGGCCGGCGGCATGCCGTCGATCGGGCAGCTCGGGGCCACGCTGTCGTCCGTCGTCTATCCCGTCGGCGGCGAGCTGCACCGCTTTCTCGGCGACCGCTATGGTGCCTGGCGCATCAATCTGCTGTACTCGTCGCTCGCCAAGTTTTCGTCGTTCGACGAGGCGCTGTACGCGACGTACGGCCGCAGCGCGGCCGAGCTGACGGCGGAATGGCACTACGACCTTCGCCAGCGCTATTACCCGGAAGTCGTCGGACGCCGGCCGATCGCGGTGGCGGCCCGGCTCGTGAGCGAGCTCGCGCTCAAGCCGCTGCCGATCCGGCGCGACGACGGGGGCGTCGACGTCCTGTATCTCTCCGCCCGCAGTGGCTACACGGACGTCTACCGGCAGCCGCTCGACGGCTCCGCCCAACCGACCGTCGTCGTGCACGGCGAGCGTACCCCGGAGCTCGAGTCGCTGCACGCCGCCTACTCGCGCCTCGACGTTCGCGAGAACGTGCTGATCTTCGCGAGCAAGTACCACGATCGCGATGCCCTGGTGTTCTGGGATCTCGAGCGCGAGGAGCTCGTCGGCCGCTATCAATTCGACGAGCTGGTGTCGATCCTCAGCCCCGCCTGGTCACCGGACGGTGGCCGCGTCGCGTTCAGCGGACTCACGGATTCGGGGGTCTCCGACCTCTTCGTCTTCGACATCGTGAGCGGTACTCTCGCGCGCGCGACCGACGACCCGTACGAGGACCTCGATCCCGTCTGGCTGCCCGGAGGACGCGAGCTGGTCTACTCGTCGGATCGCGCGGATGGCGGCGATCGGGGGGTGCGCAACCTGTATCGCCTCACGCTCGCAGATCGCCGCATCGTGTCGCTCACGTCCGGCGCGTGGGTCGACGAGGCGCCGCGGTGGGATCCCGAGCAGCGGAGGGTGCTCTTCGCGAGCGATCGCGATGGCACCTTCAATGTCTACTCGGTCGACACGCTGGGTCTGACCCGGCGCGAGAGCTGGCTCGACGGCGGAGTCTTTGATCCCGTGCCGATCCCGGGCGATTCGCGGGTGCTCGTCGGCGGCTTCGAGAACTTCTCGTGGTCGGTGTTCACCCTGGCGCTGGACAGCGCGGCGCACGACGAGGTCTTCGAGGTAGCTGCGCACGACGCATCGGGCCAGTGGCAGTGGGCGGAGCTCGAGGACACGCACGCCGCGACGGTCGAGTCGGCGCCGTACGAGCGTCGCTTCGCGCTCGACATCGCCGCCGGCGGATCCGACATGGCGCCGGGCTGGGGCGCGGCGCAGGGCGCTCAGCTGCTCTTCACTGATATGCTCGGCGATCACGCGGTCGCGGCCAGCGTCTCGATGTACTCGCGCGGCGGCGATCTCGGCGACGTGCTCTCGAATCTCAATGGCAACGTCTTCTACCTGAACCAGAAGCATCGCCTGAACTGGGGGCTCGGTGCCTTCCGTCTCAGCGGGATCTTCTACGAGCAGAGCTTCCGGCGGGTGTACGAGGAGACGACCGGCGGCGTCTACGGCACGCTACGCTATCCGTTCTCGCGCTTCATGCGCGTCGAGGGGCAGACGCGGTTCGAGTACTCCAATCGGAACGACGGCGAGAGCGAGGCGATCGTCGGCGATCCGCGGCGGCGCGGCTTCCTCGTCAGCAACTACCTGAGCCTCGTCGGCGACAACACGCTGTCGCTGGCCAGCGGCCCGATCGATGGGACGCGCTGGAACGTCACGGCCGGCGTGGTCGGCGACGTCAGTCACGGCGTGTTCGAGAATTGGCTCGGCTCCGTCGACCTCAGGCGATACGTCCGCACGTCGCAGCAGTCCGCCGTCGCGCTCCGGGCGTTCGCCTACGCCAGCGAGGGCACGCGCCCGCGCGCGATCCAGATTGGCGGCTCGTGGATGTTGCGCGGTTATCCGCGGTATGCCGTGGACGGGACCCGCGCCTGGCTCGCGAACGCCGAGTGGCGCTTCCCGATGATGCACTTCGTCACGGTCGGCTTTCCCTTCGGGAACTTCCGGCTTCCGCAGATCCAGGGTGCCGTCTTCGCCGACCTGGGGCAGGCGTGGTACGACCGCGATTACGACCCGCGCGTGCTCGGCTCTGCGGGAGCGGGGTTCAGGCTGCCGCTCATGCCGGGGTTCGTGCTGCGCCTGGACGTCGGCCAGCGATTCTCGTTCAATGCGGCGGATGGCGCGGACGCCTACTTCACGCGGCGGTTCGCCGACGTGTTCTTTGGCGTAAATTACTGACCGTGAATGAACCCGTCGTCGTCCGTGCCCCGCGCGACGTGGGCGCGGCGCACGTGCGCGTCGCCCGCGTGCTCTCTCCGATCGTGCTGGCGTGCTGCCTCGCCGGCTGCCTCCCGCGCGTCGCGCCGCTGGCCGGGACGCCCGCCCCCGCGCGCTTCCCGCCCACCGAGCTCCCGGACGTCTCGCAGCAGGTGAGCTTTCAGTGGGAGTTCGCCGACCCCGAGCTCCGGACCCGTGGCGAGGGCGTCGCGCGCCTCGCGCCCCCCGACAGCGTGCGGCTCGATCTGTTCGTCGCCGGCGGATTCGGCAGCGGCATGGCCTGGCTCCTCGGTGACTCCGTCGTCGCTCCCGGGGGTTTTTTCGTGCGCCGCCTGCTGCCGCCGCCCGCGCTCATGTGGGCCACGCTCGGCCGTCTGGCGGTGCCGCCGGCGGCCGACACGGTCGTGCGCATCACGGGAGACACGGTGCGCGCGGACATCGGCAGCGGCGATGTCTGGCGCGTGACGTTCGTGCGCGATCGCCTCGTGCGTCTCGAGCGCATCGAGGGCGGGCGGCTCCGCGAATGGGTGGCGCGACAGCCGAACGCGATGGTGCATTACGGACACGAGACCGCGCGCCGCTCGCTGGATCTGACTATTATTCGATCGGACACGGTTCCCGGGTTCGATGCGACGATCTGGCCTCGCTAGTCTCCTCCTCCTCTTCGCGCTGCTGGCCTCCTGCACCGCCGTGCGCTACGGATTCGCCGGCGGGGGGCTGCCGGCGCACATCCGGACGGTCGCCGTGCTGCCGTTCGAGAATCGAACGCCCGCTCCGGATCTCACCGGCGAGGTGCACGAGCGCATCCGCGCGGGGCTCGAGAGCCGGCTCGGGCTCCGTCCGGCCTCCGAGCAGCGAGCCGATGCGCTGGTGAGCGGCATCATTCTTCGCTACGACGCCGATGTGCCGATCGGCTTCAGTGCGGATCCGCGGCAGGCGAACACGGCCCGGCGCAAGCTTCAGATTGCCATCGACATCTCGATCGTCGACCAGGTCACCGGTCGGACGCTGTGGGAGCGGCGGAATCTCGTGGTGGACGGCGAATACTCCGAGCGCGCCGACGTCGAAGGGCGCCAACGCGCGCTCGAGCAGCTCGTGGATCAGATCATCGAGGGGGCGCAGTCCCAGTGGTGACCGTACCGCGTCGTGGCGTCTCGCGCCTCGGCTGCCTGGTCGTGCTCGTCCTGCTCGCCGCGCTCGGCTACTTTGCCGTCAACGTCGGCGACGTCTATGTCCGTTACTTCCGATACCAGGACGCGATGCGACAGGAGGCGCGGTTCGCCGCGCGCCGCTCGGATGATCTGATCCGGCTTCGACTCCAGTCCACGGCCGACTCGCTCGGTCTCCCCGAGGCCGCCGGCAACGTGCAGATTCGGCGGACGCGAGGTCACCTCGAGATCTGGGCGGAGTACTACGAGCACGTCGAGCTGCCACTCTTCGTTCGGGAGATCTACTTCAACCCGACTGCACAGAGGACCTTCTGAGCCGCTGGGATCCGACTCGCAAGATCATGGACTGGGCGGCCGCTCGGCGCTGGCGCGACGACGTGCGCGGGCGTGTGGTCTTCACCAACGGCGTCTTCGATCTCCTGCATCCGGGGCACGTCGACGTCCTCGCCGCAGCGCGTGCGCGCGGCGATGCGCTCATCGTCGCGATCAATGGCGATGCGTCGGTTCAGCGGCTCAAGGGGCCGGGACGACCGGTCCGCTCCGAAGCGGAGCGGGCCTACGTGCTCGCGGCGCTCGAGGCGGTGGACGCGGTGATCGTGTTCGTCGAGGACACGCCGCTCGAGGCCATCGTCACGCTTCGGCCCGACGTCCTCGTCAAGGGCGGCGATTATACGCCGTCGACGGTCGTCGGCGCTCGCGAGGTCGAGCGGTGGGGGGGCGAGGTCGCGATCATCCCGCTCACGCCCGGCCATTCCACCACCGCAACGATCGAGAGGCTTCGTGCCGACACCTGAGACGCCGAAGCGCGTCGACCGAACCCCGGATGCTCTGCGTGCGATTCGGCTCGAGCGCGGCGCCGTGCCGTACGCGGAAGGCTCGTGCCTCGCCGCCTTCGGCGGAACCCGCGTGCTGTGTGCGGCCTCCGTGGAACGCGCCGTGCCCGGCTGGCGCAGGGGGTCCGGCCAGGGCTGGCTCACCGCGGAGTACGCGATGCTGCCGCGCGCCACGCATACCCGGACGGCCCGGGAGCGAGCGCAGCTCGGTGGGCGAACGCAGGAGATCCAGCGACTGATCGGTCGCAGCCTGCGGATGATGCTCGACGATTTCTCGTTCGGCGAATACACGGTGCGCGTGGATTGCGATGTGCTGCAGGCCGATGGCGGCACGCGCACCGCGGCGATAACGGGCGCGTGCGTCGCGGTGCGTGACGCCTTCGAGTGGATGGTGGGTGAGCGCTGGATCGCGGCGTCGCCGGTACGGCGCCTCGTGGCGGCGGTGAGCGTGGGCATCGTCGGCGGCGAACCGCGATTGGATCTCGACTATGCGGAGGACGTGGTGGCCGAGGTGGACATGAACGTGGTGATGGCGGAGGCGGCGCGCTTCGTGGAAGTGCAGGGCACGGGTGAGCACGGCACGTTCGAGCGCGCGGAGCTCGATGCGCTCCTGGAGTTGGCGATGGCCGGCGTGCGGGATCTCGACGCGCGGCAGCGCGAGGTGCTCCGATGATACCGGCCCGCGACCTCCTGCTCGGAACCCGCAGCGCCGGGAAGTCGCGGGAGCTGCGGCCGATTCTCGAGCGGGCCGGCTTCACGGTCGTGGACCTGGAGGCGTTCGGTCTGCCGGAGGAGGATGAGGAGCGGGAGCTGGAGCGCTTCTCGACGTTCGAGGAGAACGCGTTGGCGAAAGCGCGGTATTTCTACGAGATCAGCGGCGGTGTGGCGACGATCGCGGATGATTCGGGGCTCGCGGTGCTGCACCTCGACGGTGAGCCTGGCGTTCGCAGCAAGCGGTACAGTGGTCGCGAGGAGTTGCGCGGGCGGGAGCTCGATGCGGCGAACAATGCCAGCCTGCTCGAGGCGCTGGATGGGGCGGTGGATCGTCGGGCGAAGTACGTGTGCGTCGCCGCGATCGTGGGTCACGACCTGGAGGCGGCGCGGCGCGGAGAAACGGAGGGGCGGATCCTGACGGCGCCGCGTGGGAGTGGCGGTTTCGGATACGATCCGTACTTCGAGTCATCGGAGCTCGGTCGGACGTTTGCCGAGGTGTCGGTCGCGGAGAAGGAGACGGTGAGTCACCGCGGGCGCGCGTTGCGCGCATTGCTATCTTCGTTGGGC
>CAYLPM010000594.1:0-2263 GCA_964385525.1 uncultured Gemmatimonadaceae bacterium | reverse complement strand
GGCGCGGGCGGCAGGCGCCGAGATCCGATGCGGAGCGCGAGTCGAACGCATCGTGACTCGACAGGCGCGCGTGCAGGGCGTCGTCGCAGCGGGCGGCGACGAGCTGACGGCACCACGAGTGCTGTCGGGCGCCGATGCCCGGACGACCCTGCTCGAGCTCTCCGACCCGCTCGCGCTGGATCCGGAGACCGTCCGTGCGGTGCGACACATCCGGTATCGCGGGCCGCTCGCTCGCGTGCACCTCGCGGTGGATGAGCTTCCGCGTGTGCGCGGTCTCAATGGCGAGGGGCTGTCGGCGGGTGCCATCGTGTTCGCGCCGTCGATCACGGATCTGGAGCGCGCCTACGATGACGCCAAGCACGGTCGCGTCTCCGAGCGCCCCTATCTCGAGCTGTCGGTTCCGACCATCGCCGATCCCTCCCGAGCCCCGGATGCGATGCATCTGCTGTCGGTGTCCGTCCAGTACGTCCCGTACGCACCGCGCGATGGCGCGTGGACCGCGGAGCGGCGCGACCAACTCGGCGACCGTGTCGTCGATCTGCTGTCGGAGTACGCGCCCGGGCTTCGCGAGTCGATCCTCGATCGCCGCGTGCTGACGCCGGCCGACCTGGAGTCCTGTTACGGGCTGCGTGAAGGTAACCCCGATCACGGGGAGATGACGCTCGATCAGATTCTGTTCATGCGGCCGATTCCCGGATGGGCGCGCTATCGCACGCCGGTCGATGGACTCTGGCTCTGCGGCGCCGCGACGCACCCCGGGGGGCGCCTGCCGGGTTCCGCCGGGCGTCTGGCCGCGCGTGAGATGCTGAAGGCTCACGCGTGAGGGATCACCGCACGGCGCGTCGAGCCGGTACGGAGGAGAGCGACGGATGGCGACGTTTCTGAGCACGGATCAGTTCCACAAGCGAGGCGCGCGCACCCTTCCCGGGGGCTTTTTCACGTCGCCCGAGCACTTCGCCTTGGAGCGCGAGCGGATCCTCGCGCGACACTGGCTCTGTGTCGGCCGAGTGGATGAGTTGCGCGAGCCGGGCGACTTCCGCCTGGTCGAGGTCGCGGGCGAACAGCTCATCGTGGTGCGTGGCCGCGAGGGTGACACCCGCGCGTTCTTCAACGTCTGCCGGCATCGAGGCAGCCGCGTCTGCGAAGAGCGGGCCGGCCGATTCGCGGGGAGCATCCAGTGTCCGTATCACGCCTGGACGTACGGACTGGACGGCCGCCTGATCGGCGCGCCCCACATGAAGGAAGCGGAGGACTTCGATCGCGCGGAATGGGGACTGCACGCGGCGCGCGTGCAGTCCTGGCAGGGCTTTCTGTTCGTGACGCTGGCGGACGACGCGCCGCCGCTCGCGGACGTCCTCGCGCCGATGACTTCCCGCATCGAGCGCTTTGCGCCGGCCACGCTGCGCCGCGCCGCGCGCAGCGAGTACGATGTCCGCGCCAACTGGAAGTTGATCGTGCAGAACTACTCGGAGTGCCAACACTGCCCGGTCATCCACCCGGCGCTCAACCGGCTCACGCCCTACGACACGGGCGCCAACGATCTGATCGAGGGGCCGTTCCTCGGTGGGTACATGGTGCTGACGCGCGAGGGTGGCAGCATGACGACGAGCGGGCGGTCCTGCGGCGTTCCGGTGGCTGAGCTCCCGCCCGAGGAGATGCGTCGCGTCTACTACTACACGGTTTTTCCGAATCTGCTGCTCAGCCTGCACCCGGACTACCTGATGTTCCACACGCTGACTCCGGTGGCGCCGGATCGGACGCGCGTCGTGTGCGAGTGGCTCTTTCATCCGGAGAGCTTCGCGCGACCGGATTGCGATCCGGGCGACGCGGTGTCCTTCTGGGACGAGACCAATCGCCAGGATTGGCACATCTGCGAGCTGAGCCAGGAAGGCGTGTCATCGAGCAGGTACTCGCCCGGTCCATACTCGCCCCGCGAGAGCCTGCTCGCCGCCTGGGACCAGGAGTATCGGGCGCAGCTCGCAGATTAATGCACCACTTCGGAACACACTGGCGTCCCGAGGTCATTCATAGGCATCGCCGGGTCCTTCGGGAGTGTGTTGCTCCCCTCGGTAGCAAGCCGGTGGCGCTTTCGACCGAACACGAACGACGCCGTCAGTAGCTCGGCCCCACCAACACCGCATTCGCGAACAGCGGCAACATGCCCCGCCAGAGGTCCCGGAAATTGGGATCGCCCGCGAAACCGATCACCCGCCCACGCCCCGCCCGCTCCGTGAACAGCACCGGCGTGTCCGCCAGACGCTCC
>CAYLPM010000593.1:0-3183 GCA_964385525.1 uncultured Gemmatimonadaceae bacterium | reverse complement strand
GGGCCATCGCGGCGGCTGTTCGAGGTCACGCCAGGCGGTGCACGTGCACTCACCGAGACGCGCGCGATGCGCGAGCGGCTGTGGAAGGGAGTCGACGTGCGCGACCTGCTCGCCATCCGGCGGCGATGAGCCGCCGCGCCGCGCCCCGCCTGCCGCTCGCGCTCCTCGGCTTTCTTCTCCCGAAAGCCGAGCGCGATGAAGTGCTCGCCGACCTGACCGTCGAGTTCGAGACGAAGCGCGCGGTCTTCGGCGACGCATCGGCACGGCGATGGCTCTGGCGCCAGGCGCTCGCGTCATCCCCTTCCCTGCTCCGCTGGACCCTCTGGCGCGACCGAACCGGTTTCGAGCCGCGCGCGAACTCCTTCCGCCCCGGAGTCCCCATGCTCGCGACGCTGTTCACGGACGCCCGCTACGCCGCCCGCCGACTGCGCGCGCGGCCCGGCTACACGATGCTCGCGGTGCTCACGCTTGCACTCGGGATCGGCGGGACGGCGGCCGTGTTCGGCATCGCGCGCCCGGTTCTGCTCGAGCCGCTGCCGTACGCGCACGCCGACTCCGTCGCCTCGTTCTGGTTCAAGTTCAGTTGGAACGAGGAAGAGTTCACGCATCTGCGCGGCCACTTCCCCGGCTTCCGCAACGTGGCCGCGTGGCGACCGGGCGACGTGACGATGCGCTCCGGCGACGCCCCGGCGCGCCTCATCGCCGGGATCCGCACGTCACACGAGCTGTTCGACGTGCTCGGCGTCCGTCCGTTCATGGGACGCGGCTTTCGATCCGGCGACGACGCGCAGGGCACCGATCCCGTCGCGGTCCTGAGCTACGGATTGTGGCAGGAGCTCGGTGGTGTGCCGTCGATCGTCGGCTCCCGAGTCACCATCGATGGCGCGCCGCGCACGGTGATCGGCGTCATGCCACGCGGTTTCTGGTACCCCGACCCCGGCACGCGCATCTGGCTCTCGTGGCCGATCAATCCCGTCGGACGGAACGGAAGCTGGGCGCTCGTCGGCCACGTCCTTCCCGGACAGGACGTGCGGAGCATGGACCCGCACCTCGCGCGACTCGGGCAGATGCTCGACGAACGCTTCCAGTACACCGAGCAGTGGGACAAGACCGCGAATCCCTCGGTGGACCCGTTGCGCGATGAGCTGCTCGGCGACATGCGCCCGGCGCTCATAGCGACGCTGATCGCGATGGGGCTGATCCTGCTCATCGCCTGCGCCAACGTCTCGGCCCTGATGCTCGGCCAGGTGGAGGGGCGGGCGTCGGAGATGGCGGTGCGCTCGGCGCTCGGCGCGACGCGTCGCCGGATCATCCAGCAGCTCGTGGTCGAGGCGCTCCTGCTCGGCGTCGCCGCGGGACTCGCCGGCGCGGGGCTCGCGGCAGCCGGATTCGACGTGCTCGCGCACGCGCTCCCGATCGGCACCTGGGCCGATGCCGCCGCGTTCGACTGGAGCATTTTCGCCGTCGCGCTGGCGATCGCGATCATCGCGGTGCTGCTCGTCGTTCTCGTGCCGACGGTGTCGTTCTGGCGCGGCGATGTACGCGAAGGACTGCATCGCGCGCGCACCGGCGGGATCCAGGGACGCGGTGGGCGCCTGGAGCGGGGGCTCGTCGTGACGCAGGTGGCGATCGCGATGCTCATCGCATCGGGCGCGGCGCTGCTCGTGCGCAGCGTCACCAACCTCTATGCGATCGACCCGGGGCTCGAGCCGCAGGGCGTCGCGGTGATCGACGCGGTGGCCAGCGCAGAGCTGTCGGCGGCCGAGCGTGCGCAGTCGATCGACGCTATGATCGCGGAGCTCGGACAGTTGCCCGGCGTGCGCTCGGCGGGAGCGGCGATGAAGCTGCCGCTGCGTGGTCCGGGGAACAGCTTCAACATCACCGTGCAGGGACGCTCCGACCTGCCGCCGTCGACGACGTACTTCCGCTTCGTGACGCGCGACTACTTCGAGACGATGGGGATCCGCCTGCTCGCCGGGCGCGACTTCGACATCGCGGATCAGCCCGGGGCCGCGGAGCTCCCGGTGGTGATCAACCAGGCGCTCGCGGACAAGTACTTCGCCGGTGAGAATCCGATCGGCCGGGTGCTTGGTGGTGGTGTCTCTGCACCGCAGCGCGTGATCGGCGTGGTGGAGAACGTGGCCGAGGGCAACCTGGTGGAGGAGTCGCAACCAGCGCGGTACTTCCTGGGCGGGACGGTCGAGTGGTGGAGCGCGGCGGTATCGCTCGTGATCCGGACGGCGCGGCCCGGCGATGCGACGGCGGTGCTCGACCAGGCGCGGCGGACCGTGCAGCGAGTGGCCCCGCGGTACGCGGTGCAGAGCACGACGACGATGTCACGGGTGTTCGATCAGGCGGTGGGGCCGGCGAGGCAGGTGCTGTCGCTGCTCGGCGTGCTCTCGGTGCTCGCGTTGGTGCTCGGCGCCATCGGGATCTACGGAGTGATCTCGCACTTCGCGTCGCGACGGAAGCGGGACTGGGCGATCCGCGTGGCGCTCGGGCTGCCGGGCAGTCGCGTCGTGACGAACGTGGTCGGACAAGGCGTCGTGCTGGTCGTGGCCGGCGTGCTGCTCGGGGCGGTCGGGACGGCGGCGCTGACGAGGGTGCTCGAGTCGATGCTGTACGAGGTGGGGACCATCGACGCGATCGCGTTCGCGGGAGCGAGTCTCGCGCTGCTCGCGATCGGCACCGCGGCGGCGTTCGTGCCGGCCTGGAGAGCGGGCGGAGTGGATCCGGCCACGGTACTGCGGGAGCAGTGATGGTCGCTGCCCCGTTCGGCGGCGACGTGCGACGTCACTGCTTCATTTCGCCGTTGTACGCCGCCCCAATGCGATCTGGCCAGGCCGCTCCCGCGCCACGGGACGTGACTTTCCGGGTGCACACGTCGGGCGCGATCGCATCAACGTCGCTCTGCCGGGGATGATTGCCTCGCCCGCTCGAGGACCGAGCGCACGAACTCACCCTTTGCGTCCGTGTACGCTTCGCGATCGAACCGGTGCCGCTCCGCCAGCGCTTTCTTCAGCGTTGCATAATCCGCCGCCGCGGTGGTGGAGCTTCGCAGATGGTCACGAAAGACCAGACGGTCCGACCAGAGGGGGCTTTGCACCGGTACCAGATGGAGATGGTGCGTCCGCCGCGCCGGCGATGGCTTGCAGAACCAGTGCATTACGTCGGGGCGGTACG
>CAYLPM010000592.1:0-3227 GCA_964385525.1 uncultured Gemmatimonadaceae bacterium | reverse complement strand
AGGAGACTCTGCGTGATGCCATCACGATTTCGGGGAATCTCGCCCTGGTCACGCGCGAATACGCTTCCACCGGTACAGTAGGCGAACGCTCGATTGATTCCGTCGGCGTCGAGACCATGATTCTAATCCGCACCAGTGAAGGCTGGAAGATTCGACACATCCATTGGTCGAGCTGCGCCCGGCGACGCGCGTGACGCCGAGCCCGCCGCGTGGTGCAGAAACGCAGGCCGGCCATGATGCCGAGCCTGTCGCCGTCCACGAGCATAGGGCCACGGCGAGCACACCGGGCACGACGAGCACGACCAGCACGCCGGCCACGACCAGCACGTCGGCCACAGCGTCGCGATGTTCCGCGACAAGTTCTGGATCTCCCTCGCGCTGACGCTCCCGACACTCGTCTGGGGGCACATGCTCCAGAACTTCCTCGGATACTCGGCGCCGCAGTTCCCGGGGGCCCATTGGATCCCGCCGGTCTTCGGCACGGCGGTGTTCGTCTACGGCGGCTGGGTCTTCATCCAGGGCGCGATCCGCGAGCTGCAGGGTCGGCTCCCCGGGATGATGACGCTGATCTCGCTCGCGATCACCGTCGCGTTCGTCTTCAGCGCAGTCGTCACGCTCGGCTATCCCGGCATGCCGCTGTGGGAAGAGCTGGCGACGCTCGTGACCATCATGCTGCTCGGCCACTGGATCGAGATGCGCTCCATCTCGCAGGCGCAGGGTGCGCTCGAGGAGCTGGCGAAGCTTCTGCCAGGCACCGCGGTGCGCGTCGTCGGGGATCGGACCGAGGAGGTGCCGCTCGATCAGCTGCGCGATGGCGACGCGTTGCTCATCCGGCCCGGTGCGGCCATTCCGGCGGACGGCGCGGTGAAGCAGGGCACGAGCAGCGTCGACGAATCGATGATCACCGGCGAGTCACGGCCCGTCGACAAGCGCGAAGGCGATACGGTGATCGCGGGGACGGTCAACGGCGCCGGGTCGCTGCGCGTGGAGGTCACGGGAACGGGAGAGCGGACGACGCTCGCCGGCATCATGCGACTGGTGGCGCAGGCGCAATCCTCGCGCTCGCGTGCGCAGGCGCTCGCGGATCGAGCCGCCTTCGTTCTCACATTGGTCGCGTTGGGTGCCGGCGCCGTGACGCTGGCCGTCTGGCTGATGCTGCGCCGCGATGATGCGGCGTTCGCGGTCGAGCGACTGGTGACGGTGCTCGTGATCGCGTGCCCGCACGCGCTCGGCCTCGCGGTTCCGCTGGTAACCTCGATCTCGACGACGCTCGGCGCGCGGAACGGCCTGCTCGTGCGCGACCGGCGCGGACTCGAGGAGGCGCGTCATCTCGACGCGGTCGTGTTCGACAAGACGGGCACGCTCACGCTCGGCGAGCACCGCGTGGTGGACATCGCGACGGCCGGCGGCATCACGCCCGATGAGGCGCTTCGCCTCGCGGCCGCGTTGGAGCGCGACTCCGAGCACCCGGTCGCGCGGGCGATCGTGGCGAGCGCCGAGGAGCGCGGGTTGCGCGTGCCGGCCGCCACCGACTTCGTTTACATCCCGGGACGCGGCGTTCGTGGCACGGTCGAGGGACGGCATCTCTCGGCGGGCGGTCCCAATCTGCTCGGCGCGCGCGGCGTGGAGCCCGGTCCCGCACTGCGCGAAGCCGCCGGGCGCGCCGCGGCGAAAGGGCAGGGGACGATCTACCTGCTCGACGACGACCGCGTGGTCGCGGCGTTCGCCGTGGCCGATGCCGTGCGACCGGAGTCCCGCGACGCGATCGCGCGGCTGCACGAGGCCGGTGTCGAGGTCGTGATGATCACCGGGGATGCACAGGCGGTCGCCGACGCCGTCGCGAAGGAGCTCGGCATCGACACGGTGTTCGCAGAGGTGCTCCCCGAGCAGAAGGTCGAGCGGATCAAGGAGCTCCAGGCGCGGGGCAAGCGCGTGGCGATGGTCGGCGACGGGGTCAACGACGCGCCGGCGCTCGTCACCGCGGACGTCGGGATCGCGATCGGCGCCGGGACGGACGTCGCCCTCGAGGCGGGGGACATCGTGCTGATGCGTAGCGACCCGCGCGACGTGCCGCGGATCATCGCCCTCAGCCGGGCGAGCTACCGCAAGATGAAGCAGAATCTCTGGTGGGCCGCCGGCTACAACATCGTCGCGATCCCGCTAGCCGCCGGCGTGCTCGTGTCGTGGGGCTTCGTGCTCTCGCCGGCGATCGGCGCCGTCCTCATGTCGGCGAGCACGGTGATCGTGGCGATCAACGCGCAGCTCCTGCGGCGGCTCCGGCTCTGACGGCGCCGCCGTCCGACGGATGAGCCGCGGCTGCTGGCGTCAGGAACCCGACCCAGAATCGCTTCCGTGCGTCCGTCCAGAGCCGATCGATCGTCCAGCCGGCTGCCGTCGCGACGTCGTCGAGCATCGCCTCGTCGTACTTGTACGACGACTCCGTCCAGATCGACTCGCCCCGCTCGAACCGGATCGGCGCGCCGGCCACGCACACCGTCTGCGCTTCGACGCTCACCAGGTGCATCTCGATGCGGCTCGCCGCGGAGTCGAAGCGGGCGCGGTGGCGGAACCGCGCGAGGTCGAAGGTCGCGTCGAGCTCGCGATTGAGCCGCGCGAGGATGTTGCGATTGAACTCCGCGGTGACGCCGTCCCGGTCGTCGTAGGCGGCGTGCAGCGTGCGCGCGTCCTTGCGCCGATCGACACCGAGGACGAGCGCTCCGTCCGGGCCGACGGTGCGCCGCACGCGGCGGAGGAAGGCCGTGGCCTCGGCCGGGTGGAAGTTGCCGATCGTCGAGCCGGGAAAGAACGCGAGTCGGCGAACGTCGTGCGGCAGCGCCGGGAGCGCGAAGCGACCCGTGTAATCGGCGAGGCACGGTCGCACCATCACGTCCGGATAGGCGGCGGCCAGCTCGCGCGCGACGCGCCCGAGCTGTTCGCGAGAGATGTCGATGGGTACGTACGCCGCCGGCTGCTCGAGGGCATCGAGGAGCCGGCGCACTTTGACGCCGGCGCCCGAGCCGTACTCGACCAGCGCGCAGCGCGGGCCGGCGAGCGCGGCGATCTCCCCCGCGCACGCGTCGAGGATCTCGAGCTCGGTCCGGGTGAGGTAGTACTCGTCGAGCGTGCAGATGCGCTCGAAGAGCCGCGCCCCCCGCGCATCGTAGAACAGCTTCGGCGGCAGCGTCTTCGGCATGTCGCGCAGCCCGCGCAGCACTTCCTCCCGAAGC
>CAYLPM010000591.1:0-3041 GCA_964385525.1 uncultured Gemmatimonadaceae bacterium | reverse complement strand
GAGCACCCACACGGTCAGGAGGTTGGTGTGGACGGCCTTGACCTCGTCGAACGGGAGGATGTTCAGCAGCGGATCGGGGCCCAGGTACTTGACCGCGGCCGGCCCCGAAGTCACGAACCGCACGCCGCGACCGGAAACGGTGTAGTCACCTCTGATCTCGGCACCCGTCGCCGCGGCCGGGGAGCGCCTCGGGGAGCCGCTCTATCTGAAGCGGCACCGCATCCGCAGCGGCGAATTGACGATCAGCACCATCCGAGAGCGGCTGAGGACCAACCGCGGCGGATGACGGCAATCCCGCCGCGCGGACGTTTCACTCATCCGTGCAGAAGCCGCCGAACTACCTCGACGAGCGCCTCAGGCAAGGTGTGCGCGCGACGCAGCACCGCGAACGATCCGGAGCCGAACACCCGGGGCAGATAGGACGGCGCCTCGCGATCCACGGTGAGGCAGAACGGTTGCACGCCCTGAAGCCGAGCCTCGACGACTGCCTGGCGCGTATCCTCGACCCCGTATCGGCCCTCGTAGATATCGACGTCATTCGGTTTGCCGTCGGTGAGCAGGAGCAGCAGCCGGTGCCGCGCCGTCTCCCGGCAGAGGTGCGCAGTCGCGTGACGGAGCGCGGCACCCATGCGGGTGTATCGGTCGTGCTCGAGCCCCGCGATGCGCAGACGCACCTGCGCACCGTACCGCTCGTCGAAGCGCTTGACGGGAAAGAGCGCCACACCCTTCGGACCTTCGCCCGAGAAGGCCGACACGGCGTACCGGTCGCCGAGTGCGTCGAGGGCCTCGCACACGAGCAGAAGCGCCTCCTTCTCGACATCGATGATGCGGCGCTGCTCGGACAGCCATCCGTCCGTCGAGCCGCTCACGTCGACCAGCAGCGTCGTGGCGATGTCACGGCGCGCGGGGCGGACGTGGGCGTACAACCGGTCCTCGCTGCCACGGCCCGCGCGAATGTCGGCGTGCGCCGTCGTGTACGCCTCGATGTCCACGTCGTCGCCGTCGAGCTGGCGTCCGAGACGCACGCGCTGCGACCGCAACCGCTCGAAGCGGCGTCGCACCTGCTCCACTTCACGTGCATGGCGCCGGAGGACCCTCTCCAGCCAGCGCGCATCGCCGCGCTGCACCGGGAGCTCTCGTACGATCGCGTGCGCCGGCAGATACGCTGCGATGCGGTGATCCCACTCGGGGTACGCGATGCCGACGCGCTGCGGCACGGCCTCCGGCTGCAGCGGGGTGCGCTGTGGAGGATCGTCGCTCGCAAGCACCTCGGCGGGTGATCCGGGCGCGGTGACCAGCCGGGCCTCGGGCAATTCGGCGAGCGAGTCCGCCAGCTCATCCGCGTCCTTCTCCGCATCCTGGTCGGCGGGACGCTGAAGACCCATCGGGTCTTCCGCGTGCTCCTGCGGGTCGTCGAGCTGGATCATCCACATCCCTGGCCGGCCATCGTCCTCGTCGTCGGGTGAGGGACGGATGCGAGGGCGCCGGCGCAGCTTGTGGACGCGCTCCTGCGAGAGCTGCGGCTCGGGATCCGGAGCATCGTGCCGATGGCGGCGCAAGGGTGCATCCGGTGCCAGCGGTTCCGCGCGGCCCCAGAGCACGACCGCCGGCAGGCCGCGATAGCGACCGGGGAGTGGCGCGAGCGCCTCGGCACGCGCGATGGCCCACTTTGCCGACTCCCGAGGGCCTCGGCCTTCCGGCATGCCGGCCGGGCGAGTGCCTGGCAGCGCTTCGAGCAGCGCGCGCAGCAGCAGCTCGATCGGCCACTCCCTCGAAGTGAACAGTGAGGGCGCGGGACGTTCGGCGAGCGCCTGACGCCGCGCTGCACGCAGCGCGTCCGCCATCCCGGGCAGCTCTGCCGCGAGCCACCGGTCCACTGCCGCCGCCTCGCAGATGTGGAAGCAGTCGCGCACGGCCGGGATCAGGCCGGCCGGCACTCCACGCGCTTGCGCGTCCGCCAGCGCCTTCAGGAGCGCGGTGGGCGTTCCACGCGCGGCGCGGGCGGCCTGCTCCAGGGCGAGCAGCCGGTACATTGCGACCGCCGTGTGCCGTCCGGCAGGCTCTCCGGCTTCTATCGGAGGCACCGCGAGCGAGCGAGGAAGGCGAATGCGTGCGCCGTCCGTGGAGGCATGGGCGCGCTCATCCAGCAGATGCCGCGGAATGCGCCGCGCCAGTCGGCCCACGAAGGAGGGCAATGCGGCTGGCTCGGCCGAGACGATCTGCGGTGAATCGCCGAAGATCGCGGCGACGAGCAGTTCGAGACGCGGCCGCACTTCAGCGAGCTCTATCCGCGGTGGCCCTGGGCGGTGGCGTCGCCAGAGCCGCGCAGCGAACTCGGTCGCGGCGTGCGCGCCCTCGATGATGACTTCTTCCGGTTCAGCCATTGATGCCGAGGCCGGGGCTATCGGGCGCCGTGTCGCAGGGGGAGATCGTCGCCGCTCACCCGAGCACCGCCGCGATGATGTCGTGCATCGCGCCGAGCAGTTCGGGATCGTCGGTGAGCGGCGAGACGAGCGCCGCGCGGCAGGCGTTCATCGGGGGAATGCCATCGGCAATGAGGCGCGCGGTGGCCACGAGCACGCGGCTGCTCGGCACTTCGGCCAGACCTCGGTCGCGCAGGTTTCGCAAGCGGCCCGCGAGTGCCACGAGTGAGCGCGCGGTGGGGGCATCCACGCCCCCCTCGTGCTCGACGATCCGGGCTTCGAGCTCCGGGCCCGGGAAGTCGAACTCGATCCCGACGAAGCGCTGCCGCGTGCTCGGCTTCAGGTCCTTGAGGACGTGCTGGTAGCCGGGGTTGTAGGAGACGACCATCTGGAACTCGGGCGCGGCCTCCACCAGCTCGCCGGTCTTGTCGATGGGCAGCATGCGCCGGTCGTCGGTCAGCGGGTGGATCACGACGACGATGTCCTGCCGCGCCTCGACCACCTCGTCGAGGTAGCAGAGCGCACCCGCCCGCACGGCGCGCGTCAGCGGGCCGTCCTGCCAGACCGTGTCGTCGTGGCGAATCAGAAAGCGGCCGACGAGATCGCTCGCAGTCAGAT
>CAYLPM010000590.1:0-7870 GCA_964385525.1 uncultured Gemmatimonadaceae bacterium | reverse complement strand
GTAG
Source organism: uncultured Gemmatimonadaceae bacterium (assembly GCA_964385525.1). Taxonomy (GTDB): domain Bacteria; phylum Gemmatimonadota; class Gemmatimonadetes; order Gemmatimonadales; family Gemmatimonadaceae; genus DATKCV01. Next base: position 7,866 of record CAYLPM010000590.1, on the reverse strand, counting down.
TTCCACGACCCCTGGATCGCCAGCAGCCGACTGAAGATCGTCAGTCGCGTGCGCAAGGGCAGCTGCGTCGGCGCCGACGCGGCGCGGCGGACGGTCATCGCAGCACCAGGAGAAGGGACCCCGCGGCAAGGCCGCCGAGGAACAGCCAGCGCGCACCGGGCGTGAGATGGAAGAGCTTCCACACGGCGCCGACCGCGACCGTCGCGGCTGCGCCGACGACGACCGCGATCGAGATGCGAGCGTCCATCGCCCAGAACCGCAGCAGTATTCCCCCGGCCGCGCCCAGGACGAGAAGCGCGGTCCACGTGAGCGCTGCCGCGCGCAGCAGATCGGCCGTCAGCCCGAAGATCTGCAGTCCGACGACGGTGCGATAGGACCCCGCGTCGAGCGACGCGCGATGGCGACGTGCCCACCCCGCATTGAGCCGGCGGAGCGCGACCATCGTCCATCCTCCCACCCACGCGGTCGCCAGCGCGGCGACCACCGCGATCACGAGCGCGCCTGCACGCTCAGCGTCGTGCGTCCCCGACAGTCCTCCGCCCACGACGGCCGCCGATCCCCACTCGGGGTACCGCGACGCGCCGAAGGGAAGGGTCTCCAGCGCGATCAGCTCGAGCACGACGCCCGCGACGAGCCCCTGCAGCGGCGCCCCGACGATCGCGCCGCCGAGTGTCGCGGCGATGAGTGGCCGTGAGCTCATCATCTGCGGAAAGCTCACCACATCGAGGCCGAGCACGGCGCCGAGCAGGGTGAGCGGGAGGAGGTCCGCGACGCCGATCATCGTTCGGACTTGCTCTCGAGCAGTTCCCCGAGGGCGACCGGCCGAGCCGCCGGGACGTCCTGGGCCGACACGGCGATCCCGTCGTCGGCGAGCGCGCGCAGCGCCAGCTCCTCGTCGGTGGTCAGAAACACGTAGCGCAATCGCTGCGTGCGACCGGCGCGATGATGGATGCCGCCGAGGTTGACGGCGCGGATGTCGCCATCCGCGTCGATCAGGCGGCGCATGGTCGCGATGTCGCCCGTCAACAGGATTCCCGGACGCTGATCGGCACGATACACGGCGAGGCGCTCGGCGGCGCTCTCGACGGACTCGAAGAAGACCTCCATGTCGGGCGGAACCCCCATGCGGTAGAGCTCCTGCTCCCAGTCGCTCGCCGCGACCTCGTCATCGACGAGCACGATGAAACCGAGATCGAGTGGCTGCCCCCAGCCGACGACGACCTGCCCGTGAATGAGGCGGTCGTCGATCCGATAGAGCTCAATCCCCACGGGTCGCTCCACTGACGAGCATTGCCGCGCGGCCCTTCTCCACCGCGTGACGCGCGGCCTCTTCAACGCTGTCGTCCCTCAGGACGAAGTCGAGCAGCGTGGCCAGATTGACGCCGGTGACGAGGACGAGATCGGGCCGCGTGCGCATGATCCGTCGCGCGGCGATCGTCCAGCTCCCCGCCGGCAGGTCGGTGAAGATGACGCGGACCCCGCCCGCCAGCGCCTCGCGCAGCCGTTCCTCGATCTGCTCCGCCCCGAGCCCGAGATTGGTGAGCGGCAGGAGCGCGTCCGCGCGCCCCGTGATCGACGCGACGGCGGAGATCAGGCCGGCGGCGAGATCGCCGTGGCCGGCCACGACGGCACGCACCGCGCTACTCGACATCTTCCTGCAGGTAGCGCTTGACCTCGGCGGCCGCGCGCATCTTGCTGATCAGCCGGTCGTTGAACTGCTCGGCGGGATTCACGCCGCTGTACTGCAGCAGGTGATGCATCGCGACGACCTCGGCGATCACGGTGATGTTCTTGCCCGGATTGAGGAAGACGGTGATCTTCGGGAGGTCGACGCCGAGGATCGTGGTACTGTCGGCATCGAGCCCGGTGCGATCGGCGACGGCGTCCTGGTTCCACTCCTCGAGCTGGACGACGACCTCGATGCGCTTCTGCTGGCGCACCGCGCGGATGCCGAAGATCGCGGGAACGTTGATGAGCCCGATCCCGCGCACCTCCATGTAGTGGCGCTGGAGCTCGTGGCCGCGGCCGATGAGAATGTCGTTCCCGCGCTTGGTGGTGAGGACGAGATCATCCGCCACCACGCGGTGGCCGCGCTCGACGAGATCGAGCACGCACTCCGACTTGCCGATGCCGCTGCGGCCGACGAACAGCAGTCCCACGCCATAGACATCGGCGAGCGAGCCGTGCAGCGTGACCGTCTCCGCGAACAGGTCCTCGAGCACCGGCTTGATGCGCCGATAGAATTCGTTGGTCTTGAGGCGGGACCGGAAGAGGGGGACCCCGGCCTCCTGCGCGCATTCGGCGAGCCCCCCGGGGAGCCGCTGAGCTTTGGTGACGAAGACGCAGGGGATCGGAAAGGCGAACACGGCGCGCAGGATGCGCTCGCGCTCCTTTCCCTCAAGCGACGCGAGATAGGAGATCTCCGTCTCGCCGAGGACCTGGATCCGGTGCGATGGGAAGCGGTCGACGTACCCCGCGAGGGCGAGTCCAGGGCTCGAGACATCCGCGCTGCGTACCTCGCGAAAGTGCCCACCCGAGCCGATCTGCTCGAATTGCAGTCCGTCACGCAGCCGCTCGACGAGCTGCCCCACCGTCACCGCCGAGCTCATCGACGCGCGAGCGCGCGTCCGCGCGCCTTGGGGGTCCGCTTCCGGCTCACCGCCTGCGACTCGAGCCGGTGCACCGCTTCGGCGAGCGCCGGTCCGTAGTATCGGGCACGACCCTCCGCGATCAGATCGCGCCGCCCCGGAGCGTGCAGCAGGATCTCGACCCGGCTCGTCGGGCCATCCCGCTCGAAGCGGACGACGGAATCGACGACGCGGTCGAGCTTCTTCGCGACCTTGCGAACGGCGCGCTCGGCGCGCAGGCGCATGCGCTCGGAAATGACGGCGTGGTGCGAGTGGAAAATGATCTCCATCAGACTGCTCCTTCGGTGCCGGTCAACGTCACGAGGTGCTGCTCGGTGAGGCGGGCGGCACGGTCCCAGGTGAAGGTCTCGGCGAAGCGGCGCCCGTTGGCGCCGAGCGATTCGACCAGCGGCAGCGAGTCGGCGAGCCGTTGAAAGGCGGCGGCCATCGCATCGATGTCGCCGTGGGGGACGAGAAAACCCGTCTTGCCGTCGCGCACGGACTCACGAAGCCCCGGCGAATCGGAGGCGACGACGGGTGTCGCGCAGGCAGCGGCCTCGAGATTGGTGATGCCCCACCCCTCCTTCGGTGATGCAAAGGCCATTGCCCACGACCGGCGCAGGAGCGCCAGCTTCTCATCCTCGCTGATGAACCCAAGAAATTGCACGCGGGCGCCGAGGTCAAGCGAGGCGACGAGGCGCTCGAGGACCGGGCGATGGTCGCCGGTCCCCGCGATGGCGAGGGTGGCGTCGGGTCGCCCGAGCCGCGCGAACGCGCGAATCACGATGTCCACGCCTTTGTAGCGCTTGAGTCGGCCAAGATAGGCGAACGACGGCACGGACGCCCGCGTTCCCGGCGCAGGCGTGAGTCGCCCGGAGTCGACGCCCGGGTGCACGACCCGGATGGATGCACGGGGGATGCCGCGACGCACGAGATCGTCCGCGGTGCTGTGGCTGACGGCCTGAAAGGGGGTGTGACCGTACACCCAGGGGAGCGGCCGCTCGGCGAGCCAGACGGCGGCGGCGAGCGGAGCGGCCACCTCGAGAAAGGCGGTTGAACCGAACAGGTGGGGCACGAACGCCATCACGCGGGTGGCCCCCCATCGCGGGGTCCACAGCGGGGCCTTGTTGATGTCCTCGACGAGGATGTCGTGCCCATCACTCGCCAGCCGGCGCCGGTAGTAGCGCCGGGCATGCACGGGAAACGTGTATCGCTCGCCGACCCGATGGACGTCGATCCCGTCGAGCGTCGCGCGAGGGGGGGCGCCGCTCCAGCCGCTGGCGAGAAGAGTGACCCGATGACCGCGCTCGGCGAGGCGACCGAAGACTTGGTGCACCTCGATCTCCGCGCCGCCGGCCTGGGGATTCTCGCGGTCCTGCCAGTTGACGATGAGGATGCGCACTAGATGCGACCCATGCGGCGGGCGAGGGCATCGATGATGCCGTTGACGAATTTCGCGCTGCGCGCGGTGCCGTATCGTTCGGCGAGCCGCACTGCCTCCTGGATGACGACGCGCGGCGGCGTCTCTCCCTGGCGGAGCTCTGCGGCGGCGAGGCGGAGCACGGAGCGCTCGATCGCGCCGAGCCGCTCGAGGCGCCAGTTCGTGGTGATGTCGGCGAGCTCGACGTCGATCTCGGGTCCCTGATCGAGGAGGATGCGGAGCAGGAAGCCCGCGAAGCGACGTTCGTCGGCCGGAACGAGCAGATCGTCCCAGATTCGCTCGGCGATGCGATCCAGTGGCTCATCGCGACGAATGTCCCATGCATACAGCGCCTGCAGGACTCGCGCGCGCCCGCGGGTCTCAGTTCTCATCCGCGGCGACGTCGAGCCGGTCGAAGAGATCGGCCATCTCGAGCGCCGCGAGCGCTGCGTCCCATCCCTTGTTGCCGTGCGCGCCGCCGGCGCGCGCCTCGGCCTGCGCCATCGTGTCGCACGTCAGCAGGCCGAAGCCGACCGGCACCTCGAAGTCGCTGCCCGCATCGGCGAGCCCGCGCGATGCCTCGCCGGCCACGTAGTCGAAGTGCGGCGTCTCGCCGCGGATGACGGCGCCGAGCGCGATGAGCGCGACGTAGCGCTCCGACGCCAGCAGCCGCCGCGCCGCCGACGGGAGCTCCCAGGCGCCCGGGACCCAGACCACATCGATGTCGTCGGCCGCCGTGCCGTGGCGGACGAGCGCATCCAGCGCGCCGTCGAGCAGCGACTGCGTGATCGATTCGTTGAAGCGCGAGACGATGACGGCGATCCGGCGCCCCTCGCCCGACGGGACACCCTGGAACTCGGCCATGCTCAGATCGCGCGAAGGTGGCCCAGCTTCAGGCGCTTCGCCTCCAGGTAGCTCGCGTTCTCGTCCGTGGAGGGCGACTCGATCGGCACCCGGTCCTCGACGCGCAGGCCGTAGCCCTCGAGCCCGACGAGCTTGCGCGGATTGTTCGTCATCGGCCGGATGGAGTGAAGCCCGAGGTCGAGGAGGATCTGCGCGCCGATCCCGTAGTTGCGCAGGTCGGGCTTGAAGCCGAGCTGCTCGTTGGCCTCGACCGTGTCCGCGCCTCGATCCTGGAGCTCGTACGCCTTGAGCTTGTTGAGGAGGCCGATGCCGCGGCCTTCCTGATCGAGATAGACGATGACGCCGCGCCCGTCGCGCGCGATCATCTCCATTGCGGTGTGGAGCTGCCACCCGCAGTCGCAGCGCATGGAGTGGAAGACATCGCCCGTGAGGCACTTGGAGTGCATGCGCACGAGCACCTTCTCGCCATCGCGGACGTCGCCGAAGACGAGCGCGACGTGCTCGTGGTCGTCGACATCGTTACGATAGCCGACGATCCGCCACTCGCCGATCTCGGTCGGGAGCCGGGCCTCGGCAATGCGGTGCACGAGTCGCTCGTTCTGGAGTCGGTGCGCGACGAGTTGCGCCACGGTGATGAACGTGAGCGCGTGGACGCGTGCGAACGTCTCGAGCTGCGGGCGCCGGGCGGTGGTGCCGTCCTCGTTGAGGATCTCGCAGATCACGCCGGCCGGGTACAGGCCGGCGAACCGGGCGAGGTCGACGGCGGCCTCGGTGTGGCCGACGCGCTGGAGGACCCCGCCTTCCCGCGCGCGGAGCGGATGCACGTGACCCGGCCGGCGAAGGTCGGACGGAATGGTCGCGGGGTCCACCGCCACCTGGATGCTCTTGGCGCGATCCTGCGCGCTGATCCCGGTCGTCACCCCGAAGCGCGGCGCGGCGTCGATGCTCTCCGTGAATGCCGTGCGATAGTCGTCGGTGTTGACGGTGCCCATCGGCGACAGGCCGAGCTGGCTCACGCGCTCCGGCGGCAGGGCGAGGCAGATCATGCCGCCGGCCTTCCGGATCATGAAATTGACGAGCTCGGGCGTGACGAGCTGCGCCGCGCAAATGAGGTCGCCCTCGTTCTCGCGGTCCTCGTCATCGGCGACGATGACGAGCTTCCCGGCCTGGATGTCCGCGATCGCCTGCTCGATGGTGCCGAATGCCATGAATGGGTCCTTGGTCGATTTTCCGAGTTTACGGCCTGGTTCTTCGTCGGGCGAGCGGGTCACCGTGGAACGGGGTCGCCGCGCCTCTTACACGTCAAGTCGGTGGAACCGCAGAGGACGCGGAGGGAACGCGGAGGAGCGCGGAGGACTGCTGTTTTGCACCTTGCTGCAGTTGCTCAAGTTGCTGCACGTTGCTGCACGCCGATCGCCGATCACCGTCCACTCTGTCGTTCAGCGTATGGCACCAGCAGGCGCCGCACGTACTTGCCGATCATGTCTCCCTCGACGTGCACGCGGGCGCCGTCACGCAGGGCTCCGAGCGTCGTGTGCCGCACCGTGTACTCGATCAGCGACACCTGGATCACGTCCGGCGCCGGCAGCGCGTTCACGGTGAGGCTGACCCCGTCGAGGGTCAAGGAGCCATGCTCCACCATAAGCTCGGAGAGACCGTCGGGGAGGGCAAGGTCGACGAGCAAGGCGTCCCCCCGCTGCCGGGCTTCGAGGACCGTCGCGACGCCGTCGACGTGGCCCTGCACCAGATGCCCTCCGAGCCGGTCGCCGAGCCGGAGGGCGCGCTCGAGGTTGACTCGCGTCTCCGGTTCCCAGTCCCCGATCGTCGTGCGGTCGAGTGTCGTGACGATCGCCGCGCACTCGAACCACCCGGCGCCGTGCGTACGGACCGTCAGACAGGCGCCGTTCACGGCGATGCTCTCGCCGTCGAACAGGTCCTCGTACGAGCACGCGATGCGGAACGTCCGTCCGGCATCCGTGCGCTCGACGCGCTCGATCGTGCCGACCTGCTCGATGAGGCCGGTGAACATCGTCAGAACGTGGTGAGGGCGTAGACGGTCATCAGGTCGGTGCCGAAGGCGCGCCGCTCGAGCACCTCGAGGCGCGGGGCGTCGCCGACGAGTGCCGCCGGCGCCGCCGCGAACGCATTGAGCGCGCCGGCGCCCAGAACGATCGGTGCCTGAAAGATAACCAGCCGGTCCACCAGTCCCGCGGAGAGCAGCGCGCCCCCGAGACCGGCGCCGCCCTCGACGAACATCGAGCGCACGCCGGTCCGCGCGAGCGCGCGAAGCGCCTCCGCGAGCGAGGGCTCGGCGACGACCTCGATCCCGGCCTGCCCGAGCTTCTGCGCGTTCTCCGACTCCGGCTCCGAGGTGATCACCGTGATCGGCGCGGCGCTGACGGTGCGCGCCAGCTCGCTGTCCAGCGGAAGTCTCGCCTGACGGTCGAAGACGATCCGTCGTGGCGGAACGCGGGGTGGCTTGGCGTCGCGCACCGTGAGTCGGGGGTCGTCCGCGAGCACCGTCCCGATGCCGACGGCGATGGCATCCGCTCCGGCGCGCAACCGGTGTACCTCACGTCGGGCGGCATCGCCGGTGATCCAGCCGGGCGAGCGTCGCGCATCCGCGAGCGCGCCGTCGATCGACAACGCCAGCTTGAGCGTCACCCAGGGCCGGTCCGAGCGGAGCGCGTGAAAGAACGGCGCGTTGAGCTCGCGCGCCGCCCGCTCCTCGAGACCGCTCTCGAATGCGATGCCGGCGCTGATCAGTCGCTCGCCGCCGCCGGCGGCATCGGTACTCGGATCGCGCGTCGCCGCGACGACGCGGGCCACCTCGGCACGCACGAGCACATCGGCGCACGGCGGCGTCTTGCCCTGGTGCGCGCAGGGCTCCAGCGAGACGTACACGGTAGCGCCGCGCGCCCGTTCACCCGCGGCGTCGAGCGCCTCCGCCTCGGC
>CAYLPM010000589.1:0-9008 GCA_964385525.1 uncultured Gemmatimonadaceae bacterium | reverse complement strand
GGGCTCGATCCCATCGGACGTGAGCTCAAGATGGGAGGCCTGCCGTACACCGTCATCGGCGTGATCGAGGAGCAGGGCTCGCTGTTCGGCATGTCCCTCGACAGGATGGCGATAGCCCCCTTCCGCTCGCCGCTGCACCGCATGACGAATCCGCGCGGGGATATCGACGGCTTCATCGTTCAGGCGCCGAGCCTGCTCGTGATGGACGAGGCGATGGAGAGCGTGCGCGAAGCAATGCGCGGGCATCGAAAGCTGCGCCCCTCGCGTCCCGACAACTTCGTCATGGAGACGTCCGCCTCGGCGCTGGCCGGCTTCGCGAACGTGAAGGCGGTCATGCTCACCGTCGGCACCGCCCTGCCGGCCATCGGCCTGGTCGTGGGTGGCATGGTCATCATGAACATCATGCTGGTGGCCGTCGCCGAGCGCACGCGCGAGATCGGCATCCGCAAGTCGCTGGGCGCGCGGCGCAAGGACATTCTGCGGCAGTTCCTCGTCGAGGCGGCGACCCTGAGCACGCTCGGTGCGATTCTCGGGATCGCTCTCGGGATCGGGATCGCCGAGACGATCGCCTGGCGGTTCCCGCTCCCGGCCGCCGTCGCGCCGTGGTCGATCGTCGCGGCGACCCTGCTCGGCACCGTGGTCGGGATCGTCTCCGGCGTCTATCCCGCGCGGCGCGCCGCGCGGCTCGATCCGATCGCCGCGCTGCGGCAGGAGTGAGAGGATGCGCGCGCAACTCGTGACGATGGCGGAGGGGATCGGCATCGCGATCGACGCGCTTCGGGCCAATCACGTCCGGGCGGGCCTCACGATCATGGGCGTCGCCGTGGGAGTCTTCGTCGTCGTCGCGATGTCGTCCGTGGTTCGCGGCGTGAACGAGAGCTTCGCGCGCGATCTCGAGGCCGCCGGCCCGACCTCGTTCTTCATCTACCGGCGCGCGAACTTCGGTCCGCACGCGTGCGATGGGACGGATGAAACGTGTCCGGATCGCCGGAACCCGCATCTCACTGTGGCCGAGGCGGAGATGCTGGAGCGGCTCCCGTCGATCTTCAGCGTGACGGTGCACCGCGGCTCGGGCGCCGGCTTCCGCTATCGAGACCGCGCGCTTCCGGGCGCCGGCCTCGAGATGTACACGCCGAACTGGATCGAGATCGATGGCGGCGACATCTACCCCGGCCGCAGCTTCACGTTCGCCGAGAACGCCAATGCGGCGCGCGTAGTCATCCTCAACGCAAAGCTCGCGGAGAAGCTGTTCGGCGAGGGCGATCCGATGGACAAGATGGTGCACGTGAACAACGTGCCGTTCCAGGTCATCGGGATCTACCACTACACGGCGAGCCCCATGGGCACGCCGACGTCGGCAGGGGGCGGCGATCAGCCGAAGGCCATCGTGCCGCTCCAGTCGGCGCGGCGACACCTGCGGATGGGCGATCGCTTCTACGATCTCATCGTCAAGCCGCGCGACGGCGTGACGGTGGAGCAGGCGACGGACGACGTGACGGCCGCGCTGCGGGCGTCGCGCGCGCTCCGTCCGGGTCAGAACAACAACTTCGAGATCATCACGCAGGACCGGCTGATGGGGATCTACAACTCCCTCTTCGGCACGATGTTCGTCGTGTTCCTCGCGCTCGGCGCGGTGGGACTGCTGGTGGGCGGCGTGGGTGTGGTGGCGATCATGATGATCTCGGTCACCGAGCGGACGCGCGAGATCGGGGTGCGCAAGGCGCTCGGGGCAACGCGCCTCACCATTCTCTGGCAGTTCCTGGTCGAGGCCGTGACGCTGACCGGTCTCGGCGCGGCGGTGGGACTGGCGACCGGGATGCTGCTCGCGATCGCGGTGCGGACGATCTGGCCGGCGATCCCGGCGTCGACGCCGTTTTCCGCGATCGTGAGCGCGCTGACCATGGCCGCCATCGCCGGCATCGTGTTCGGGATGCTCCCGGCCATGCGAGCGGCGCGTCTCGATCCGATCGAGGCGCTGAGGCACGAGTAGGCGGAGGGACGAGCAGGGCAGGGAGAAGAGAGTGGTCAGCGGTCGGTGGCGAGTGGCGAGTGCACCAGTACCGACCACCGGCGACCCACCGCCGATCACCGATCACTTCTCTTTCCTCGGACCGGTCATTGGCGTCCGAATGATCCGTTCTCCTCGTCCGTTCCTCGACCGTTGTCGATATATTCCGGCCCATGCCTTCCGTGGACCTCCTCGCGATCGCGGCGCACCGGGATGATGTCGAGCTCACCTGCGGCGGGACGCTCATCAAGGCGGCACGGCAGGGGTATCGCACCGCGATCCTCGACCTCACGCAGGGCGAGATGGGCACGCGCGGCTCGGCCGAGTTGCGGGCCCAGGAGGCCAGCCACGCCGCAGAGGCCCTCGGCGTCACGGCCCGCGAGAATCTCGGCCTTCCCGACGCTGGCATCGAGAACACCCCGACCGTCCGCGCGCAGCTCGCGCGTGTGATCCGGCGATTCGCGCCCGCGGTCGTGATCGCGCCCGCGCTGCAGGGTCGGCACCCCGACCATCACGTGACGGCGCAGCTCGTGCGCGATGCCGCCTTCATCGCCGGCCTCGCCCGACTCGATCCCGACACCCCACGGCACCGGCCGCGCAAGATCGTGCACGCGCTGGCGTACCGGCAGGATTTCGTGCGGCCGAGCTTCCTCGTCGACATTTCGGACGAGTTCGAGCGCAAGCTCGAGGCGATCCGGTGTTACGGGTCGCAGTTCGACGAGGTCCGACAGGCGGGCGAGGTCTATCCCACGGGCGCCCCGCTCTACGAGGTCATTCGCGAGCAGGCCGCCTACTACGGCTCGCTCATTCGCACGCGGTACGCGGAGCCCTTTCTCACCACCGAGATGGTCCGCATCGATGATGTGGTCGCGATGGAGGTTTCCACGTTTTGAACGACGCCCGCATGCCACCCGAAGCGCCGCGCAGCGGGCGCGGCGACCTCACGTACGGTTCGTATCTCGCGCTCCCGGAGCTCCTGTCGCTCCAACGCCCGCAGTCACGACCGGAGCATCCCGACGAGCTGCTGTTCATCGTCGTGCATCAGGCGAGCGAACTGTGGTTCAAGGTGATCCTGCACGAGCTCGACGCGCTGATCGCGCAGCTCGAGGCGGGTGACGTGTCGGGCGCGCTCGCGGCGGTGAAGCGGGTGAACGCGCTCGTCGGCATCGTGGCCTCGCAGCTCTCCGCGCTCGAGACGCTTCCGCCCAAGCACTTCGCGGAGTTCCGCGGCTATCTCGGCACCTCGAGCGGGTCGCAGAGTGAACAGTTCCGGGCGATCGAGGCCGTCTCCGGCGTGCGGGGCGAGCACTTCATGCAGGCGCTCGCCGAGCACGGCGAGATCCCGGCACTCGTGCGCCGTGCCCTCGACCGCCCGACGCTGCAGGAGCTGCTCTCGCGGCTGCTCGAGCGCGAGGGCACATCGGTCGATGAAGTCTATCGCGCGTCCGTGTCCTCCCCGCTGTTCCTGCTCTCCGAAGGACTGCTCGAGTACGAGCAGGGGTTCGCCCTCTGGCGGTTCCTGCACGTGCAGCTCGTCGAACGCATCATCGGGCCGGGGACGACCGGCACGGGGGGCACGCTCGGCGCGCGCTACCTGCAGCGTACCATCTCGCAACGTTTCTTTCCGCTTCTGTGGGAGGCCCGCACGCGCGTGTTCGAGGCAGCCGAGGGCCGCACGCGGGAACGCGCGGGTGAATGAGCTCGGCGTCGCCGTGACGCCTTCCTTGCGCTGACGGCCGGCGATCCATGTGGCTTCAGGTCGGTGCCTTCGCGCTGGGACTCGTCGGGTTGTACTTCGGCGCCGAGTGGCTCGTCCGCGGCGCGGCCCGCCTCGCCCGCTCACTCGGCATCAGCGCACTGATCGTCGGGCTCACGGTGGTCGCGTTCGGCACCTCGGCACCAGAGCTGCTGGTGAGTCTGCTAGCGGCGTTCCGCGAGCAGCCCGGCGTCGCCGTGGGCAATGTCGTCGGGTCCAACATCGCCAACATCGCGCTCATCCTCGGCATATCGGCGCTCATCTGTCCCATGCGCGCGGAGTCCAAGCTCATCCTGCGAGAGATGCCGATCATGGTCGCCGCTTCTCTGGCGCTGGCGCTGTTCGGCTACGATGGGGCCTTCTCGCGCGGCGAGGGGGTGGTCCTGCTCGCGGGGTTGATGGCGTACCTGTGGCTAATGGTCGCCGTCTCCAAGCGGGCGTCGTCGCGCGTTGTGGCCGAGTTCACGGAATTCCAGGAACGCGAGAGGCAGGCTCCACACGGCGAATCACGCCTCACCGACGTGGGCCTGGTCCTGATCGGACTCGCCGTGCTCGCCGGCGGCGCTCACCTTCTCGTGACGGCCGCCGTGTACTTCGCGCGCGCTCTCGGGGTCTCGGATCTCATGATCGGGCTCACGGTCGTGGCGATCGGCACCTCGCTCCCGGAGCTCGCCACGTCGGTCGTGGCGGCGTGGCGCCGCGAGGCCGACATCGCGCTCGGCAACATCGTCGGCTCGAACATCTTCAACGTGCTGGCGATTCTCGGCACCACGGCGCTCTTGCATCCACTCGTGGTGGAACGCGAGATGTACGGGCTCGAGATTCCTGTGATGATGGCGCTCAGCCTCCTTCTTCCCCTGTTCGGGTGGACGCAACTCCGGGTCGATCGCTGGGAGGGAGCCGTGCTCCTGAGCGTCTACGTCGGGTTCACGGCCTGGCTCATTGCCGGGGTATCCCTCGGCGCGTGAGGGCGTCTCTCGGTCTCGTCAGCCGCCCCACCGTGGCCTAGATTACGCGATCATGCCCCAGCCCATCTATCTCGATCACGCCGCCACGACCCCGGTCAGGCCCGAGGTCTTCGAGGCAATGCAGCCCTTCTTCGGGCCGCGCTTCGGGAATCCGTCGAGCACCCATCGCTGGGGGCGGGAGGCGCGCGTTTCGCTCGATGAGGCGCGGGAGCGGCTCGCTCGATGTCTCGGTGCCCACACCGATGAGGTCTGCTTCACGTCCGGTGGCACCGAGGGCGACAATCTCGCGATTCTCGGTGCCTGGCGCGGACGCGACGCCTCGAGCGTGAACCGCCGGGCGATCGTGACCACTCCGATCGAGCACAAGGCGGTGCTGGCGGCCGTGCACCAGGTCGTGAGCGAGGGTGCGACGGAACGGTTCCTCGGTGTCACGGCGGATGGTCTCATCGATCTCGATCGGGCCGCCGAGGTGCTCGATGCGGAGGTCGCGCTCGTCACCGCGATGTGGGTCAACAACGAGATCGGCACCATCCAGCCGATCGCCGAGCTCGCGACCCTCGCCCGTGCCTGCGGGTCGCTCGTGCACACCGATGCCGTGCAAGCCTTCGGCAAGCTGCCGATCGATCTCTCCGCGCTGCCGGTCGATCTGCTCACGGTGTCGGGGCACAAGATCGGTGCGCCCAAGGGGGCCGGCGCGGTCTACATCCGCCGCGGCACGCCCGTGCAGCCGCTCCTCTTCGGCGGTTCGCAGGACGGGGGACGGCGGCCGGGGACGGAGAACGTCGCCGCGGCGGTCGGACTCGCGCGCGCCGCCGAGCTCGCCGTCGCCGAGCGCGAGACGGAGTGTGCGCGGCTGCGCACGATGCGCGACGCGCTCGAGACGGCGCTCCTCGCGAGAATCCCCGACGCCGTCGTGCACGGCCGCAACGCACCGCGTGCGCCGCACGTGCTGAACATCTCCGTGCCCGGTACCGACAGCGAGTCGCTCCTCATGGCGCTCGACCTCGCGGGTGTAGCCTGCTCCTCCGGCTCGGCGTGTCAGAGCGGAGGCGTGAGCCCGTCGCACGTCCTTGCCGCGCTCGGCGTCCAGACCGACCTGGCATCAGCCGCGATCCGCATGAGCCTCGGCGCGCTCACCACGGAGGACTGCGTCGACCGGGTCGCGCAGCTCTTCCCCGCGCTCATAGAAAAGGCGCGGCGACTCTCCGGGATGGTATGATGCCGCGCGAGCGGGTGCTCGTCGCGATGTCCGGTGGCGTCGACTCGTCCGTGGCCGCGGCGCTGCTGGTCGAGCAGGGCTTCGATGTCGTCGGCGCGACGATGAAGCTGTTCTGTTACGGTGATGACGTCCCCGACCGTCCCTGCTGCTCCCTCGAGTCGATCGCCGACGCCCGCCGGGTGTGCGACTCGCTCGGAGTGCCGCACTACGTGTTGAATCTCGAGAGCCGCTTCGGTGAGGACGTCGTCGCGAACTTCGTCGCCGAGTACGCCCGCGGCCGGACCCCCATCCCGTGCGTGCGCTGCAACACGTTCACCAAGTTCCGCGATCTGCTGCACAAGGCGGATGCGATCGACGCACGCTGGATCGCCACCGGCCACTACGCGCGCGTGATCGATGGCGTGCTGCATCGCGGATTGGATGCCGCCAAGGACCAGTCGTATTTCCTCTGGGGGATCGACCGCGCGGTGTTGTCGCGGATGCTGCTGCCGGTCGGCGCGTTGACCAAGGTGGAGACCCGCGGGCGGGCGCGCGCCCTTGGCCTCGACGTCGTCGCGGAGAAGCCGGAGAGCCAGGAGATCTGCTTCGTGCCCGACGGCGATTACGCCAAGGTCATCGCGCGCCACCTTGGTACGGATGCACCGGCACTGGCGCCCGGGCCGATCGTTCTCTCGAATGGCCGCCGCGTCGGGACGCATGCCGGATTCGCGCGTTACACGGTCGGCCAGCGCCGCGGGCTTCCGGGCGGGTTTGCGGAGGCGATGTACGTCGTCGCGCTCCGCCCCGATGAGCGCACGGTCGTGATCGGCCCGCGCGCGGAGCTCCTCGGCCGGGGCGTGGTCGCGCGCGAGGTGAACTGGCTCGTCGGCGCGCCGCCCGTGGGTTCGCGCGTGACCATTCGCGTGCGCCATCGCGCCAGTCCCGCCGCTGCGGAGCTGATCCGCATCGCCGGCGATGAGATCGAGCTCGCCCTCGATGAGCCGGTCGCTGCGATCACGCCCGGGCAGTCGCTCGTGCTCTACGATGGAGAGCGAGTGCTCGGGGGCGGGTTCATCGAGCGGGCGAGCAGAGAGCGAACGGGCCTGCCGGTAATCGCGGCGTAGACGAGGTACCCGTTCGTCTCTCCGTTCTTCCGCACGTCAGTACTTCAGTCCCCCCGCGGCGGCGAACTCCTGCATCAGCCGCTCCTGCTCCTCCGTCAGCTTCTCCGGCACGACCACCTGAATTTCAACGATCAGGTCTCCGCGCGCGCCGTCCTTCTCGATGCCCTGGCCGCGCACGCGCAGCCGCTTGCCGGCGGCCGTTCCCGGGGGCACGCGGATCGCGATCTTCTTCCCCTCGAGCGTGCGCACACTGAGCTTCGTCCCGAGTGTCGCCTGCGCGATGTTGATCGGGACCGGCGCGATGATGTCCAGCCCCTCTCGCCGGAAGAAGCGATCGGGCTCCACGTTGAACGTGATGAACAGATCACCCGGTGGACCGTTCTTGTCGCCCTTGCCGCCCTGGCCGCGCAGCCGGATGCGAGTGCCCTCATCGACACCCGGTGGAACGGTGATGATCACCTTGCGCCGGACGCGCAGCTCGCCGGCACCGTTGCACGTGGGGCACCGCTCCGACGGGACCTGTCCGCGCCCGAGACACATGGGGCACGGGCGGTTGACGGCGAAGCCGCCCTGCCCGAACGAGACGACCCCGCGGCCCTTGCACTCGGGACAGGTCGTGAGTTGCGCGCCCGGGGCCGCACCGCTTCCGTGACACGTGCCGCACTCCTCGGTGACCTCGAGGTCTACCGGCACCTTGCCGCCAAGGGCCGCCGTGCGAAACGGAAGCTCGAGGGTCGTCTCGACATCCTGCCCGCGTTGCGGTCCACGGCTGCGCGCGTTGCCCTGGCGGGCCGCTCCACCACCGAACATCGATGAGAAGATGTCGCCGAGCCCGCCGAGTCCGCCGATGTCGAAGTCCTCGAACCGGAAGCTGCTGCCACCGGCTCCCGCTCCACCCGCGCCAGGGCGGGCGCCCGCGGGCCCGCGCGCGCCCGCACCACCGAAGCCCCCGTACGCACCGAACTGCCGCATCTGGTCGTACTGCTTGCGCTTCTCGGCGTCGCCAAGAACCTGATACGCCTCGGCGATCTCCTTGAACCGCTCCGCGGCCTTGGGGTCGTTGGCGTTGGTGTCAGGATGCCACTTCTTCGCCAGTCGCCGATACTGCTTCTTGATCTCATCCTGGCTCGCCGTCGAGGAGACGCCGAGGACCGCGTAGTAGTCCTTGGTCTGGGCCATGGATGTCAGCGGTTCCTCAACCGTTCCACTGCTTGACGACGACGCGCGCGGGACGGATCAGGAGCCCCTTGAAGACGTATCCGCGCTGGTAGACGCGGGCGATGACGTTGTCGTCCTCCGCCGAAAGCGCCGCTTCAGTGGAAACCGCTTCGTGCACCGCGGGATCGAAGGTCTGATCGATGGGATCGAGGATCTCCAGTCCGGCCGCGTCGAGCGCCTTCTCGAGCTTTTTCTCGACCATCTGGACGCCCTCCACCACCGTGGCCGCGTCCGTGACCTCCGGATCGAGATCGGCAAACCGAGACAGATCGTCGAGACCCTCGAGCATGTGACGCGCGAGCTCCGCCTGCGCGCGAGTTCCGGCCTCCAGCCGCTCGCGCTGCGAGCGCTTGCGGAAGTTGTCGAATTCCGCTGCGAGACGAAGGTACTTCTCCCGTTGCTCGACCAGCTCGCGCTCGACCGAGTCCGACGATTGCACGAGGCCTTCCTCTCCCTGCCCGTCGTCGGCGGCCGCGCCCACGTCCTCGAGGCCAGCCCCGATGTCGGGCACGTCCGAGCTACCCGCGCCGCGCGCGTACTGGTCCTCGGACCCCGGCTCGCCGCGCTTGCCGCGCTTCTGCCCATCCCGCTCGTCGGGTCGATCTGCTCCGTGATTCATGCTGTCTCGTCGTCTCCGTGACGTTCATTGGCGCCGACGCGGCGATTGCGCGCCGGCCGTGCAAGTCCGCTCCAATCTCCGATGTCGGATCGAAGGGTGCAACGGGTATGCCCCCCA